>JAAXHI010000147.1 GCA_012270875.1 Candidatus Poribacteria bacterium
TGCGCGAAATCAAAGAAAAACTCGCTGACATAGGCCTTTGGCTCGGAATGGACTTGGATGACGAGAACTACGACGAGGACGAGGACATCTACGAAGAAGATACGGAGTAAGTCCGATGAATATAATGAAAGGGTAAGCATAAATGCTAAGCGATTCAATACATCTACCCAAAATTCTCCAAACAAATCATAGATGACATTGACCGTGTACTTGCCCAACATTACGGCTTCACCGACGAGGAGTTATACCTCATAATCAACTACGACATCAAATATCGTATGGGGTTGGGGAATTGAGGCATCCGTACGTGTGAATTTAGGAAAGATGCTTATCGTAGGTTGGGTTGAACGGACGAGATCGAAACATTAGCATCTAAAAGAAATAGTCTGCGGACTACACACCTACTATTGCTGCAGGGCACCGAGTGAAACCCAACGCTATACCAAAAGCGTTGAATACGCGAAAACTCAAAATCCGCGCAATCTGATACATCCGCGATTCAGACAGTGTAAGCTTAAGCCCTCCTTCCACCTATAAAATTTCATAGCAATTTTCACAGCATCCACTATCAAAAATCGATCAAAATCCAATCACTGTATGGGTTTACAAATGATTTCACAACTTATCATTTTTTGGATTTTGCTATGAAAACTGTGAAACGCGCGCCACTTCATTTCTCGAATTTTTGTGCAATACGGTTGCACACATCCCACACTTCTGATAAAATAGTAAGCGGAGGGAGTTTTAATTGCAGTCTATGAGGAACTAAGAGACCTAACAGATAACGGATTATTACATGTGATAGGCAAGGGTAGGGGAACCAAGTACATACAAAAGGTAAACGATTAAGTAAACGATTAGGTGAACGATTCATACATCAAATGTGTCCGAAATCCCGCATGTAGATGGTATTGTCTACAATTGGAAGAGAGAAAAGTGGCTGATTAGGTAAGCGATTAATTAGGCAATTAGGTAAACGATTTTAAAAAATCAACAGGATCCAGAAGTGATACCGCCAATCCAACGCATCACACAAACAGAGCCGAATTATCCGAAAAAGTTAAAGGACATCCTAAAAACAGAAGCACCAGAAACGATTTGGGGACGTGGCAATATCGACTTGTTACCCGAAATAGATACCGCTTTCAACGGAAACCTCTGGGCACTCTTCTGTTCCAAGAGGTGTCCCGGCGAACTAATATTGAAAACACACGATTTGGCACAGAGGTTTAAGGAGAGAGGGATCCCAACAATTGGAGGCTATCATTCGCCGATTGAACAGGAATGCTTGCGGGTCCTGCTGCGTGGCGCGCAACCGATCCTCTTATGTCCGGCGCGGAGCATCGAAAATATGCGAATGAAATCGGCATGGAAAGACGCACTCACTAAAGAACGGTTATTAATTCTATCACCGTTTGAAAGTCGCCATGATCGACAGACAGTGGCGTTGGCGAACCGGCGCAACGCTTTCGTCGCAGCTCTCGCCGACAAAATCTATATCGCGCACGCCGCTGAAGGTAGCAAGACCCTGAAATTTGCAGAGCAGGTAATAGCCTGCGGCAAACCCGTTTTCACTTTTGAGACATCAGCAAACGAAGCTCTCTTTCAACTTGGGGCACAACGGATGGAACCGTCCGTATATCTCCAGTAAAGATAAATTCTGCACAATTCGGAGGAAAATAATGGCGAAAACAGTTTTTGTAGGAGACCATGAACTGACCTTCCCGGGTCCACATCTCGGTGTGCTTCGGGATTGTAACGCTGTACTCGATTCGGCGGAAGGTTTACACCAACAGATAGCAGAAGATGGGTATCTGCTCGCTCGCGGTCTTATTGATAAGGAAAAGCTTGTCGCTGGACGGCGCGCGATCCTCGAATACGCCAATGGAAACGGAAAAGACAACGTTTTCAAACCCGACACCGACATAATGGAGGCGATCGCTGGTGCAGGAAGTCCCGGACGAACGATGGGCACTCCCGCTGTTACACACCATCCAGATGTCCAATCCGTTTTGGAAGGCGACGAGCTCTTCAAATTCTTCCGCAACTTCTTTGGCGGCGATACCCGCACGTTTGATTACAAGTGGCTCCGGTTCGTCCGTCCTGACGGCTGGTCGGGACCGCATTTTGATTTCGTCTATATGGGTAGAGGTTCTCAGCAGCTGCACACCTGTTGGGTTCCGTTCGGTGATGTGCCTGCGACGATGGGGACATTGACGGTCTTGGTCGGATCGCATAACCTACCGAGTTTCGCACCGATTCGGGATACTTACGGCAAAACGGATGTTGACAGAGATGGGACGCCCGGACACTTCGGACGCGACCCGATGGAAATCAGCGATAAATACGGTGGTGAGTGGCAGACAGCCGATTTTGAGATGGGGGATGTCATCATCTTCACGATGCACACGATGCATACCTCTACCAAGAATCTTTCGGATCGGTGGCGTATCAGTTGCGACATCCGTTTCCAACCGGCGGAGCATCCGATTGATGAACGATGGGTCGGCAAAAATCCGATCTCTCATACAGGCAGCCAGCAGATTTCGTTTGAGGAAGCGAAAAAACAGTGGGGATTGGAATAATCCCCATTCGTAAACGCGATATGTATATTTTTTCGTAATTTCTATACATGTTGGAATGTATATGTATGGTTTGTATACATATACATCTCAATACGTGGTTCCCGCTTCTTTCCGTGGTTTTGCCAGGAGTCTATTCTGATAATAATTCCATAAGTTCTCTATTGATGTAGTAGTACTCCCGTCCCATCTTCACTCGCTCAAGTAAACCGAGTTCTACGATTTCGTTCAAGTACCTTGTAGCTGTAATGCGACTACACGCCAGCTCCCTCTCAACGATGCTGATTTTGCAGTAGGGACTCTTGAAAAGTAGATCGACAAACCCTTCGCGCTCAATAGCTTTCGTTCTCCCACGCGCTTTTATCATGACGTTATTGATAAGGCGATCAATTGCCTCTATTTTGTTTGCAGTGTCTCGTGAGGTCTGTTCCACTGCTGCCAAGATGTAGAGAATCCACTGCTGCCAACTTCCGTTTTCTGTGACTTCACGAAGATATTGATAATACGCATCCCGATTTTCGATAAAAAAACGGCTGAGATAAAGTATCGGTACATCAAGCAGTCCTTGATGTACCAAATAGAGGATGTTGAGTATGCGTCCTGTTCGACCATTGCCATCCATGAAGGGGTGTATCGCCTCAAACTGGTAGTGCATTACAGCCATTTTGACAAGCGGTTCAAATCCATCAGTTTTATCATTAATAAATCGCTCAAGGTTTGTTAACAATCTGATAAGATTTCCGTATCCGATTGGAGGTCTATAAATAAGTTCTTGTGTCGCTCGGTTTTCGATCACTACCGGACCGTTACGCACCTTCATTTCCTCGTCAAGAATACGCGAGCAGATCTGCTCAAAGAGTTGTATGTCCAGAGTTGAACCGTCTTGGATGTGCTGGTTCCCTTCCCATAAAGCCTCTCGGTAGCGCAGTACTTCTTTGGTATTAGAGTTAATTCGGTTTCTGTCAGATATCATAGCTCGGTACAGTTCATCGTTTGTCGTAACGATGTTTTCGATTTCCGAACTCCTACGTGCTTCCTGAAGCGGTAATGTATTTACCAGAACCTCTTCGTTTGGTAACACCTTTACCAAGGCATTTGCATTGGAAAGTTCTGTCATTGCCGATATGCAGGCTTTGAGGATGGAACGCGATTCGAGATCTGTAGCCGGAGGAAGTTCGGGGATATCGTTCCATGGAAGATTTGGATTGAATTGAGGCATTGTTGTCACCAACCTTGATAATTGGACATGTATACTTTTTCGCAATTTCTATACATATCGGCATCAATATGTATAATTTGTATACATATACATCCGGACATGTATACTTTTTCGCAATTTCTATACATATCGGCATCAATATGTATAATTTGTATACATATACATCCAATATTTGGTATTTAGCACCCTCGCGATTAACCGAACAACGCTCGTCGGATCTGACGGACTGCTTGGCGAATCCGATCCTCGTTTTCTACGAGCGCGATGCGGATGTATCCTTCACCGTTATGTCCAAACCCGGCACCTGGAGAGACACAGACCTCCGCTTCATTCAGGAGTTTCATCGAGAAGTCGAGAGAGTTCAAATGCTGCCACGTTTCAGGGATAGGTGCCCAGACGAACATCGAAGCCTGCGGTTTCGGGACCTTCCATCCGATCCGATTTAACCCGTCCACAAGCACGTCGCGGCGTTTCTGATAGATCGCAGCGTTTTCCATCACTGTATCCGCTGGCGTGCGTAAAGCCATGATTGCGGCGACCTGAATCGGCGCGAAAATACCGTAATCGTAGTAGCCCTTAATCCGAGCGAGTGCCTCTATAATCTCGTTGTTTCCAGCTGCGAACCCGCATCGCCAACCCGCCATGTTATAGGATTTGGAGAGCGAAATAAATTCAATACCCACATCCTTCGCGCCCTTTGCTTGTAGGAAACTCGGTGCTTTGTAGTCATCAAAAACGATGTCCGCATAAGCCAAATCGTGGACGACAACGATCTCCTGTTGTTTCGCGAACGCAACGATCTCTTCAAAGAACCCAAGATCAACGACAGCACCCGTCGGGTTATGCGGGAAACTTAAGATTAACATTTTGGGCCTTGGCCAAATGTCGCGTGTAATTTCAGTGAGCGAAGGGATGAAATCGTTCTCTTCGGTGAGCGGTATGCTCACAACACTTCCACCTGCGAGTACAATGCTGTAGGTATGAATCGGGAACGTCGGATTCGGCACCATCGCCAAGTCGCCTTCATCAATCAAGGCTAAAGCGAGATGTCCGAGGCCCTCTTTGGTTCCGATGACAGCAATCGCTTCCTCATTCGGGTCGATGTCAACACTGAACCGGCGTTCATAGTGCCAACTGACTTCCCGGCGGAGATTATAGATGCCCCGTGAAGCGGAGTAGCGGTGATTCCGCATTTCCTGCGCGGCTTCTGTCAGTTTATCAATGATAGGCTGTGGTGTCGGTTGATTCGGGTTACCCATCCCCAAATCAATAATATCTATACCTTGCTGCCGACGTTCGTGTGTTATCTGTTTCAGCTTACCAAACATGTAGGGTGGGAGCCGATTTAAGCGTTTTGAAAATATATTCATTCTTCTAAATATTTGGGTTTTCGCTCATTTTTTTCCTTCGTCAAAAAATGGTTTCCGATGCGTTCAACTGATGCTTTTCCATCATGTCGTGAACATATAGAGGTCACGATCACAATCCTCGTTTTTATCAAATTGAAAACCGTTTTCTGACAAAGATAAGGAAATGAACAGAGGTTATTTATCTGTTAACGAATTGATTTGCTATATCTTATCCATTGTGTTCCAATATGTCCGTAACCGCTCACCCCAATTCGAGATGACGCGTTTCGGACTCGGATGCCCAATTTCCTGCCGATGAAGTTTCGCTTCCTGTGCAAGCAGTTTATCTTCGCACGTTTTGACGGTTTCACTGTAAGAGGTCTCTTCTGCCAAGTTTTGCGTCTCACCCGGATCATTGTGCCGATCGAATAGCTGCGCAAGTCCGAATTGTTCAGCATCTGGTCCGGGGGGTATGAAATCCTCAACCGCCTTCGGTTTATACTCTGTAACGTATTTATACCCATCAGTGACGATCGCGCGTCCCCAATAATTGCTCTCTATGTAAGCATAATCGCGCCACGGGACATCTCTGCCTTCAGCAAGTGGACGCAGACTGGATCCCTGCAGCCTTTCAGGTACGTCAATCCCGGCATAATCACAGACGGTAGGGAATACATCTACACCGGAGACGAAATGCGTTTCGTCAAACCGATCTTTCTCTATCGGAATTTCCGTTCCTAAACACGCCACGATGAACGGCACTCGCACACTCTCTTCGTAGAGCGTGAACTTCTGGAACATCTGATGGCTACCACACGCCTCACCGTGGTCAGCACTGAAGATGATGAGCGTCTTTTGGTGCAGAGATGTCTCACGCAGGAGGGTGAGTATTCTACCAATCTCAGCGTCAACTTTTTCAATGAATCTGTAGTAGTTCCATCTCAGATAACGCCACTGAAGCGCATTCCATTCACGTACGCCTTTAAGGATCGCTGCATGGATCAGTGCGTCATCGACCCTTCGACAGACACGATGCAGCACCGTTTCCCGCGCATCGTAGTCGAAGTTTTCAGGGAGTGGCGGCAAGGCATCTTCCGAAACGATTCCCTGTTCTAACGGATCCGGGATGCGTTTTTCCTCATGGTTATGCAAATATTCGCATACGTCATGCGGATCAACGTAGCCGATCTGGAGGTAAAACGGTTCGTCTCCATCGTAATTCGTCAAAAAATCGGCAACCGCATGGGTGGATGCTGAATCGTAGTATGCGGCACCACCAGCACCGATATTGCGTTGCCCGTAATAGAGGGTCTGGAAACTTTCACGAACATTTCTACCCGGGACATGCCACTTGCCACAATGGAATGCCCGATAGCCACCTTCGGTCAGCACCTGTCCGATATCGGGGATCTCTGGGTGTAGATGTCCACCGTTGAACGGAACACCCGTTTCGGAGGTATATAACCCCGTTGCCCAACTCGAACGCGCAGCTGCGCACACCGGATCCGTACAGTATGATCGGCGAAAGGAGGTGCCGTTCCTGTGAAGCGCATCAATATTAGGCGTGTGAAGATACGGGTTTCCGTAAGCAGAGATCGCATCCCACGAGTGCTGATCGGTGTTGATAAAGAGGATATTCGGACGTTCGCTCACGCGTCTCCTCCTATGCTCTCTTTCAGCACTAACATCTCGAAAAAGGTGGAAGCGATGGCGATGTTCCCGTGTGCATCAAGCCACCAATATGAAGGCAAAAGTCCAGCACCGTAAAGATAATAACCGTCAAGTGGAAAAGGGGTCTGTATTGATTCAAGGAAACCGAGCCTGCTTTTGGGTCTGAGTTGCTCCAGGTCTTCAAGCAGTGCAAGACCTACTCCGTTATCTGACGCTTGGAGTGTTTGTGCCAGTGCGGGAATTACATCAAAAAGTGCCCAATTGCACGTCAGTTTAGCAGATGCATCCACCGTTCCAGCAAGGATTTCAGTCCCGTTAATGCGGAGTCGCACTTCCGAATCTTCAACAAGATACCCTTCATACGTTAATTCAGAATACTTATCGTCGCCGCCATTTCGGGCATCAATACGCCAACTGTCTGTGAGGGAACGATAGTGCTTATCACGACAGCGGAATTGCATCCGTAGATTCTCACCGCTTGTTGTATTCTCGTATTGGACAGAGTAGTTCCAAAGATCGTTATCCTTGTTCCGCTCGATGATGGCTGTCCCGATGCTTAGTTCTTGTTTAGCACCCCCTCCAGCATAACCGCGCCAATAGTTCGGTAGGATATTATAGACGTGCGTGAACGTCTGTCCTGTTCGCGTGTCACGCGCGGCGATTTCGGCGTAATACGCACGAAGCGTTCCAGTTAATTCTTGTGCGAATTGGGGATTTTGTGCACCATAATTGTAGTCAAATGACCAATGATGCCCACTGTTATCATTCATGTGTGTGTTATTCGGGGAGTTTTACCGGATGCGGCGTTGTGTGCGTGGCGTGTCGTTTCAGGTAAGCGATAGCCTTGACAACAAGCTAATGTCCATGTGCGAGCTGAATCCAAGGAGATTCGGTGTCCTATAGACACGTACACCACCCGAACGTTTGTACGGGTCCGAACTGCGGCACCAATCACTTCCGCTTTGTCTGTGAGGTATGTGTAAGCACCTTGTTCCGCGTCAGGTTCTTTGTATCGTCCCCAGAGCCGGGATTTTGCGCAACCGATTGTCGGCTTATCCAAGATCAACCCCAAATGGGATGCGAGTCCGAATCGTCTTGGGTGTGCGATGCCTTGTCCATCTACTATTACCAGATCTGGTATCGTTTGCAGTTGTGCAAATGCTGTTAGCAGTGGTGGGATTTCCCGAAAGGACAACAACCCCGGTATATAAGGAAAACGAACAGGGCTCTGTGTAACCACGCTATCTACCACCTGCAGTTCGGGGAAGCTGAGGACAACCACGGATGCGATTGCGGTGTCCTTTTTCAACCCGATGTCTACGCCAGCAACGGTGTTGATTGTCCCAAACTGGTCTGTTTGAATCACCTGTGTGCGGAGTTCGTTTTGGAGCTGCCGCGCTTCTTCAGGTTTAACATCCCACGAGTGGAGGGCGCGATATTTCATAGCTGCCGCTGTTCGTTTTCAATGTAAACGTCATCTTGTATTACAACATTTCAGGCACCAAGAAACCGGTGGCAATCACCCACTGAATGCTGAATAATTATAACACAAAAACCTTCAATTGTCAAGCCATTTCGGTGTCATCTACGCGTAGAAACGGCTATTTTTTAGATGTTGTCTTTTTGATTTCAATGGTGCCGGGCTTCGTGATATGCCGGATGCCCGCGAAAAAGGCAGAGAGGATCAGATAACCGCCACCAATACCGATGAGAGCACCTAAACTACCAATAATGATTTCTACTCCGTTGAACATCATGATATTCTCCTCAACATGAGATTTGTATGATAGCCCTATGTGAGCCTATTGACGTTGCTCAGACTTTAATCTGTCGCCAGAATTATTGCAAGTAAACGAAAGTATTTATTAATCGGTTTCACTTTTGTTTATTAAATTTACCTATCCACGAAAGACTTGGTAATAATTAACATGAATTACATCACATCAAAGGTGTAGCAAGAACCGTGCCAATGCAGAAACGTCAAAATGGGGGGATAAGTTCGGAAAGTGTGTGTTACTTGACACAACTGGACTGTAATTTTGAAGGGACTGTATCAAAATAGAAACACTTTGATGTCTAACGACCGACTGACTAAAGTCAGGGGAAACCTGTTTTAAGAAGACACCCCTCTTTCTCGCGATATACAACCTCAGGCACTTCCGAAATCGAGAGGTGTTCGAGCGAACAAACGTCATCGAGTTAGGAAAGACATTCGTCAAGCATCGCAAAAATACTCGGTGGTACAAGGTGTTTAATATTTTCGCCGTGCGTTAACAGTTCGCGAACCTCTGTTGAAGACATATAGGCATAAGCATCCGGCAACAGCACGCTTGAGACGTAAGCGGAATACTGACAGATTTCCGGTTGTGCCATGAAAGTTTCTATGGTCTGGATATCCGCCTCCGCACGGTTGGCAACGATGAAGCGAGCTGCGATAAAGAGTTCTTTCAGTTCAGCGTGAAAGTCTGTGTAATATTTTGCGTCAAAGATCCTGATGAGGGTATCATATCCGACAATAAAGTAAAATTCGGTTTCCGACGGGAAAATAGTTTTCAAGGCGGTGACTTTATCAATATATCTGCCGTGGCTTGAGACACCGACAGAAAACCGTTGTCGATTCTCCGCGTATTTTTTAACCGTCAAAAGTCTCGCAGCGAGCGGTAAACCGAAGACCGATTTATCTACGTTTGCCTTCGCAAGGAGCAGGAGCAGTTCATCTAACTGATACTTGGCGACCGTATCCTCTATCATCCTCGTATGTGCAAGGGTCAACGGGTTGAAGGAACCTGAAAAAATACCGAGTTTCTTACCACACTTATGTATCGGCGGTGCAGCACGGTGGACGAGTTCTATTTGCGGCGGTGCCGCTGGATCCAACTGATTAAAGAGTTCGGTATACCGCCCATAGTCTGGATGGGTTTCGCATTTTTGTATTAACAGATCCAATAGTGAGTTTGCCATTACAGTACACCCGTGTTCGTGTTTTGGTCAAAGGGACTGTGTGAAAATAGGATTAATCCGTGTTGGCTTCGGCTTTCTTCGCCGCTTCCCAGATAGTGTCTAAACTTTCTAAGTCTTGCGCCTCAAAATTCGTGCCGCGGCGTTCTAATTCTGCTTCCATCCATTTAAAACGTTCCGTAAATTTTCGGTTCGCCTGTCGCAACGACTCTTCGGCTTGAATCTCCATAAAGCGACACAGATTAACGATGGCAAACAAAAGGTCGCCGAGTTCCATTGCTGTTGCTTCTGGTTCATCTGCGTTGATACTCACTTTAACCTCTTCGAGTTCTTCCTCAACCTTAGCAACAACATCTTTAAGTTCGTCCCAATCGAAGCCGACACGTGCGGCTCGGTTCTGTATTTTCTGGGCACGGAGCAGTGTGGGGAGCGCGCTCGGTATCCCGTCAAGTACGGATTTCCGATCCTCATAGCCTGCCTCTTGGCGTTTGATCGCCTCCCAATTCTTCACAACTTCTGTTGAATCTTCAACGTTGACATCGCCAAAGACGTGTGGGTGGCGGCGGATCAGTTTTTCTGTTAGTATTTCAATCACACCGTAAATGTCAAAATCCTCGTGTTCTGCTGCGATCTGTGCTTGGAGCATGATGTTCATGAGGACATCTCCGAGTTCCTCTTTCAGTTTCTCTGGATCACCTGCATCAATCGCTTCAAGGGTCTCGTAGGTTTCCTCAATGAGTGTAGGTTTCAGCGTTTCATGCGTCTGCTCGCGATCCCATGGACATCCATTTTCGCTCCTTAATGTGGCTATGACATCAACAAGTTCTTCAAATAGATTTTTTGGCATACAGGTTTCCTTCACTTTGTCCCCGTTTTGTTTTTCAAGTGCTTAACGTGTTTCTGTACCTCTGGGTAGCGTTTCGCCTCCGAGAAATAGGTGAGATAGAGTTCATAGAGTTGGAGGGCGCGAGCATAGTTTTTCTGTGTTTCTGCCTTACGCGCACGCGCTTCTAATGCGTCCGCTTTCGCATTCAACAATTCACTGAGCATTTGCGTGGCACGTTCTGCGAAAATGCTCATGGCATAATTATCGCGAAAACTTTCTAACGCCTTTACGACTTGAGCGTATGGTTTCGTCGCCGCTGCTTTTTTTAGTTGGTTGAGTTGTGTCTCCGCTTCAGTCGCAAGGCGTGTCTCGGCTTCTTTCGCCGTGCGACATAATTCCGTATCAGGCAGAATCTCCGCAATTTGGGTATAAAGCGTGAATGCCTCTCCGAGTCTGCCACTTTTCTCAGCGATCTGTGCTTTCTCAAACCCGGACTTAGCCTGTTTCGCGGGTCCATAAGCGATAAGCCATTCCCGCATTTTTGTTTTCGTCAACCACTTTGGAGAGAGCGTATGGGTTTCATCTTGCCACCCCTCAAACGTCACATCCGCGCCCCATTCCGTATAAAACCCAGATGCGCGTTTCGCGCGTGGATAGTGCGGATCATCCAATTCACCTGCGCCGAAGAAAATAGGGTGCTTACGAATCAGTTCCGATGGTGGTGGCTCCGTATCCACCATGCTTCTCCCTGCACCCAGAATCAGAAAACCTGCTAACCGTTCCAGCAGCTGCTCCCCTAAAATGGTCGTCGAATAACCGCCTTGGCTATAGCCACCCATGAAGATATAATCCGTCGCAATATTAAGACGCGCTGACACAAGTGCCATCACTTCATTAAAGAACGCCTTTTCAGGTGCTGTTTTGTCAGGACTGAGTCCCTTGTGGTAGTCATCAGTCGCGTAATTCATACCGACAACGATGAAGCCTTTCCCTTTTGTTATCTGTTTGAAGGGCCACGTCGTCGCATGCCCCCGATAGCCGTGGTAACAGAAAATGATCGGAAAGGGACGTTTGTCGGTGTAATCCGCCGGAACGTAAAGTAGAAAAGTTTTCCCTGTTTTTGGTGCTGTGATACGTACTTCCTTTCCCGGCAATAATTCCGCGGCGGACATTGGCATATCGGCGGCGAGGACACTATTACATAATAGGAAAAGAAGGAGTATGCTGAAGCAAGCGGTTTTTGCGCTACGGCGTGAATGGTTGGAATAGAGGCATTTGATATGGCAAGTTGCCCTAAAAAGGTGTGTTCTCATGCGTCTGTTTCACTCTCTTGAAGTGCCTCTAATTGAAGAATCAGTTGACCGAGTTGCAGCCGTAATAAGAGCGTATAGATTTGCATCAGGAGGGTAACTTGTGCTTCTGTCGGTAGATCGCTGGCATAAATCACTGCGAGCAATTTGTCAGCACGTTCGCGGATTTGCTCGGCTTTCTCTAAATCGTCTGTTTCCGTCTCTGGCGTACTCTCTTTGATAAACTGCCAAATACGATCCTGAATTTCGAGCATATAATTCTTTGCCATTGCGGTGCGCGCTTTCTTAGCAGAGTCCACCCAGATCGTATTTGCCTTCCAATTGAGCATAAAAGCGATACTGTTGATAACCACATCGCGAAGCGTGTCCTCGCCAGAGATTAGTTCTTCTAAGTTGGTTATCCCTTCTGCTTCTGCAGAGAAGGTGCGTACCCGCGTAAAGTCCTTCAAGTTTGTTAGCACCAATTCGTTGTCGGCGATGAGTCTCCAAAAATCAGCACTCGTTGAGAGTAAGACCTCTAAGTGATTACAGATCGTATCGGGAATTTGGGCGCGAACGCAGTAGTAGTGGAGACTGTGGAGTTGGCTCCGAAAAAAATGCAAACTCTCAGCCGTCTGGATTTCCGAGGAGCGAGCAATCTGCGGGAGAAGTTCTTCCCGAATCTGATTTAAAAGTGTAGGAACAGTGCGTTCAATGTTCATATTGTTTAGTTTGCTTGTTTTTCAGACGCTGCTTCTAATTGCTTCTTTTTTTCAAAGGCGGTTCTTGCTGCTTTTGCTTTGCCACGGGCTGCGTTTGCGAGTCCAAGACCCACATAGTGCAAAGCGTTATCGGCTAACTTAGTAGCTGCCTTAAAATCTTCAATTGCCGACGCATACAATTTTCGTGCTTCCTTTGAATGTCCGTGCTTCGCTTTCGCGTAACCCAGTAGGTAGCGCACCTTCCCTCGAAAATGGTAAGAAAAATTAAAATTTGATTTCTGTTCAAGTGCCTTATTAAAATCGTGAAGCGCTGCTTGATAGTCTTCAATCGCCTCGTTGTGGTCACAAATAGCCCCGCGTAGGAGTTTTGTCACGCCTCTATTTGTGTAGTGATAAGTTAGATCATTCTTGGCGGCTAACTTAATGGTTTCATCGTAGTTTTGGATGGCTTCTTTATATAGGTTCTGCGCGCCTTCTAAATCCGCTAAATCCGCTTTGTGTCTTCCAAGTTTTTCTTTTATCTTCCCTAAACCGTCGTATGCCTTGGCTCGAAAATTTTTGGCACGCTCAAGATTTTTGCTTAACGTAAGACTTTTGTCAAAGTGTTCAATTGCTTCTTCATAATCACCGTTTTTGTAGGCTTCATTGCCCCAATGATTGTAGGCGATGATGAAATCTACTTTAGCCGCTATATTCTTCTGCAAAGTTTCCTTTGCCTCCGCTCTGGCTCTGTAAGCTTCAGCATAAATCGCTGGATTCTTTAATTTAATAGCTTGATCAAAGGCGTTAATTGCTGCTTGATATTCTCCGAGACGATGCTGCGTTATACCTAATTTGTAGTAAGCTTCTGGGTAATTTAGATTTAGTTTGATAGCAGTTTTAAAATCAGCATCCGCTGCTTGATAATCACCGTCGTCACTAAGCAAGAGTTGCACATCGCCGCGTGCATAATAGGCTTCGGCATAATCTGAATTCTGGTTGATAGCCGTTGTATAATCTTGAATAGCACCTTCATAGTCGCTGCTTTTCTGCTTTGCATTGCCCCGCGCATAATAGGTCTTGCCATCCGGATTTAACGCAATGGATTTATCAAATTTTCTAATTGCCTTTTGATAGTTATTGCTGTTAGCATCGGCGCTACCCCAGCAATAGTAAGATTTAGCAAAGTTTAGATTCGCTTTTTCATATTGACCTAAGTTTTTCTGCATGTCACCAAGATTGAGGTAGATCTGTCCCAACTGCGTATAATCTGAATTTAGGTTGATGGCTTCTGTATAGTCGTCAAGTGCGCTTGCGTAATCTGGGTTAGACTTTTTTGCTTGCGCAGTGCCCCGATTAAGATAGGCGTAAGCGTGTTTCGGATTTCGTTTGATGGCTTCGGTATAGTCGTCAATTGCTTCATCGTAGTCGTTCCTATTCAATTTTACGTTGCCTCGGTTGTTATAGGCATGAGCATCCATCGGATTTCGTTTGATGGCTTCGGTATAGTCGTCAATTGCCCCTACATAATCTGGGTTAGGTTTTCTTTTTTTCGCAATGCCCCGATGACGGTAAGCTTCGGCATGATCTGGATTTAACTCAAGCGTTTTGTTAAAGTCGTGAATTGCGTCTCCGTAGTTACCCTTGTTTAGATTCGCTATACCTCTAAGAAAGTAGACGGTGAAATTATCTGGGATCAATCCGATAGCGTCATCCCAGTCTTTAACCGCCTCCTGATGCCGTTTGAGGGCGAATTTTGCCTGCCCTCGGATCGTGTAAGCATCAGCATACCGGTATAATGGAATGGATTTATTAATACCTTCTATCGCCAGATCATAATCATGGTTTTCTAATTTATTATCTCCCCACATTTCGTAGACCAAGGCGAGTATAGGATCTTTCTTTTGCCAATCCGAGAGATTTTGCTCATCTGAATTAAGCAATGACTTCAGTGCCATTGAAGTGCTGGCGAAACTAAAATTCTCGACTGTAGAAACGGCGATTCCAATAACCTGTCCGTTGCTGTTTAGGACGGGTCCGCCACTATTTCCAGCAGAAACCACAGAAGCCTCGTGATTTTCTGGAAAACCTTCGGAGACCAACCGAAGTTGTTTGTCGCTGTTTCGGATGCCGTGTACTTTGCCCTTTGTGACATCGTAAGCTCCACCCGGGTAACCTGTGACGAAAATCGGTTCGTTTATTTTTCCTTCGCTAATTTCAAGTGGATCGCCTTTACCCTCCACCTTTAGAACAACCAAGTCACGGTCTATGTCATATCCAGTGACCTTTTCAATATTGTAAACTTTTGTTTTTCCGACAGCAAAAACTATTCTGGCACCGGCAATAACGTGGATATTGGTCGCAATTTTATTTTCGTCTACAAAAAAGCCGCTGCCGTTATGTATATTGCCGTTCGCATACCCGCTAATAATCAGGACTGTAGCATCTTTAGCACGCTGCTGTGGCGTCTGTGTACAAGAGCACAGGATTCCTAAAATGAGTAATGCCAATAAAAATCTTCTGTTATATACCATAAATACTATCCGTTTCATAGTTTATAGTGGATTTCAGAATCAATGAGACACTCCACAGCGGGCGAGGAACCCTCGCCCCTACGAGGGGTGGTCTCCGCGATCGCTGAAATGTCTCTTTAATTATTGACTTTACTATAAATTTCGTTGCGAGTCCACAGATAGAGATTGAACGGATTCAGAGAATCATTTCCGACCAGGGAAGAACTGTAAGTGTTTAATCTTTCTCTAATAGGATAGCAGGTTTTCTGTAAAAAGTCAATTTGACAATTGTCGAAAAACTGTGTTAAAATGTGGATAGGAAACACAAGGAGCGGATGGAGGACTGGTCATGAAATTATATATCGCTGCTGTTATCAGTATCGCCTTCTTCGGGGTGTTCGTGGGATTCGCCGACGAAAAGACTGAACCTACACCGCCAAAAGTAGGCGACACTGCACCGGATTGGACACTTCAAGACCCGGAAGAAAAAGAATACAACCTGAAGAAACTGCGTGGTAAAGTTGTTTTCTTGATTCTGGGCAACAGAAAGATTCGGAAGGAAGATGACAAATGGGCAGAGGCGTTCCAGAAGGATTATCGAGAGAACGTACAGGTTACCGCCTTTATTATTGCTGATATGCGGAGCGTTCCGGGGTTCATACCGAAACGGTTTATCAGAGGGCAACTCAAGAAAAATCCGCCGCCTGTGAAATTTTTAATGGATTGGAAAGGCGAGGTGCATAAGCAGTATCAGACGGAAAAAGAGAAACCGACGCTTTATTTAATCTCGCAGAAAGGAACGATTGTTTTTCATCGTAAATCGGATTTCAAACCGGAAACTTACGCCGAACTTAAAAAGGAAATTGATAAACTTTTAGAGACATCTGATAAAAAATAACCTTCGTGAATTGGCATCGCGATGCCGTTCTATTTCTTTATTGTAGCGCACGGGCAACTGCTCAGCGATAGGAGAAAATATGTCTGCAAAATCCAAAGTAGGAAACTACCTGTCTCGTCCAATTTTCCCGCTTGCTGTGGGTTTGCTGCTCATCGGCTGCGGTTTATTCGGATTCCGTACGGGGATTCGTACGGGGATCGGTTTATTCTTCCCTGTTTTAATGTTAATCCTATCTTTTTGCGGAATCTGGATATCGCTATACGGACTTATCAAGATAACAGATGGAAAAGAGGCAAGTAGAAGGCTTGTCGGGAAAACCCTTGAAGACTATTTGTCCGGTCCAATTTTCCCGCTTGTTGCGGGTTTGCTTCTTGGCGGATTTGGACTGTTTGCCATGTCTATAGCAGCGGGTGATGTGCTATTTCATGTTTTAGCATTGGTTCTGACAATTTTCGGGTTTTCCGTCGCGGCATACGGGTTGATGGGGATAATGGAAGGAAAAGAGGTTAAGAGACTAACCAAAAGTGAACTGCAGGAAGTGCGTACACTTTCTCAGAGTCTGAAGGTACGCTACCCGACTTATACATTGAAGGTTCACAAGTTGAAAGAGAAGCACGAGATGCTTCATGAAAAATTCCCTGAAATTCGATCCTATGCTGAGGAATTTAAGCACCAACTCAAGGCGTTCGAGTCCGGGTTGGCTGAATTGGAGACACAACTCCACGATAACCTGAAAAAGTACGCGCCTGTTATAGATAACGACAACGTAGATGGTGTGGCTAAGAAAATCATCTGGTCTGATAAGCAGCTTGAATTGACACAGTTAGAAACTGCCTTAAAAACGTTAGCCGAGACAGAAAGTCCGATCGTGCCAGAAGATTACCGGAGTGTGTTACGTCGGATTCATAAAGATTTTAAAAGGCTTGATGATGGCGTAACGCTTTACCACGAATTGTTGACAACGTGTACCAGAGAGACCGATACGTTTGAAGACATCCAAGCGTTAAAAGAAAAAGTTGAAGGGATTGACGCGCTGATAGCGGAGCATGAAGCCGAATTGCAGAGACTGGAGACAAGCACGCTAACGCAATACGAGATGTCAAAAATGGCACTGTCAATGTTTCAAGAACGTTTCGACGAGTTTAAAGCGGGTTGCGAATAACCGTGAAGGGAATAGGTATGAAGTATCTCGTCACTGGCTGCGCTGGGTTTATCGGATGGAAAGTTACGGAGTTCTTGCTGGAAGCAGGACACACCGTTGTTGGGGTTGATAACATAAACGCTGCGTATGACACGCAAGTCAAGCAGTGGCGGCTCAAGCAGCTTGAAGGCACCCCAAATTTTGAATTTCACCGTTCAGACATCTGCGACCGAGATGCTCTGCAGAAATTATTCAATACCTCTTATGACGCTGTGATTAACCTTGCGGCGCGCGCCGGTGTCCGGCAGTCTGTGGAAAACCCGTGGGTCTATGTTGATACGAACGTGACGGGAACACTGAACCTGCTGGAGTTGTGTCGCGAGTTTGATGTCCAGAAATTCGTGTTGGCTTCGACATCAAGCCTCTACGGTGCGAACAACCCACTTCCCCTCAGCGAGGAAGCGAACACAGACGGCCCCTTATCCCCTTATGCTGCCTCAAAAAAAGGTGCTGAATCGCTCTGCCATAGTTATCATCATCTCTACGGTATTGACGTGACAATCTTCCGTTTTTTCACTGTCTACGGACCTGCTGGTAGGCCTGATATGAGTGCATTCCGTTTCGTCCAGTGGATTAGCGAAGGGAAACCGGTGATTGTCTACGGGGACGGCAAACAATCTTCACGGGACTATACCTATCTTGAAGACATTGCCCGCGGTGTGATAGCAGGACTAAAGCCGCTCAAATATGAGGTGATTAATCTCGGTTCAGACAGTCCTATCGTGCTTATTGATACGATTCGGTTGATAGAGGAATTGGTCGGTAAGGAAGCGGAACTCTCGCACCAACCGTTTCACCCCGCAGATGTACGCGCTACGTGGGCGGATATCCGAAAAGCGGAAAAACTTTTAGGGTGGCGACCCCAGGTCACTTTTCGAGAGGGAATCACGGCACTCGTGGAATGGTATCAGGAGAATCGGGATTGGGCAAAGGACCTCCAAACAGGTTAAACCTCACCTCCTTGTAGGAGTGAGCTGTGCTCGCGACCTTTCCACCCATCAACTTTGACGAGACAGAGCACTAAGTCAAGAGGGAGACCGCCTTTTCTAAAGCACCCGCGTCCACCTTTATTTTTGCCGTTTCCGCTTCGCGTTGGACATACGTCAGTGTATGTTCCGGACTCATCGGGGTGGCAATGTCTTGAACGATCTTATGAAGACGCTTCACATCGGCTTTCTTGATACCGGTTTGTGCTTCTACACGGGTGTGTAACGCTGCGGGTGTCTCTGGTTCTGCAACGGGTGTTTTGCGCTTGGGAGCAGCGGCACCGGTTTTAGGCTTCGTTGATGAGGTCGTCGAGGTTTTCGCACGACGCGTCCGTTTGCGAGGTGTTCCCTGTTTAGAAGATTGAATTTTCCCTGCCTCCAGTGATTTGACCCCACATTCCTTACACAATTTCGCCGTGATGTCCACCAAGGTCATCGTTACGATTATTTCACTGATCGCGCCACAAAGTTCGCATTCGGCGAGGTTCTCAATGCCTGCCAGGATCTCCGCCTGTATGACGAGCATCCTTGCCTTGTCGGCTTTCGTCTGCTTTTCCTTCTGACAGAGTGTGATTAGTTTCTGTGCTGCTTTCTCGATTGTGTCTAAATGTCCCATATTTCCCCCAAGGCTGCAAGGTGAGGTTGAAGCATTCCAAACGCTATTCGCAGACGAAACTTGTGATAGGATGAAGCACTTATCCGAGATAATTACTTGGGTGCTTGTGAGACAGCGAATTTCTTATCTGTATACAGTTTATATTCAAAACTATCCAGCAGTGCTTCACAACTCGCGGAGATGATATTCTCTGAGACGCCGACGGTTCTCCAACTCTGCTCGCCATCACTCGCTTCAATCAGTACCCGAACTTTTGAACCCGTGCCTGCTTTGGTATCCAGCACTCGGACCTTGTAGTCTATGAGTCGAACCGTCTGCAAGGCGGGGTAGAATTGTTCGAGTGCTTTTCGGAGTGCGGTATCAAGTGCGTTGACGGGTCCGTCGCCATCAGCGGCAGTGTGTGCAGTAAGACCGTCGGGTGTCGTGACCTTTACCGTCGCTTCAGAACGCATCGCGAGGTCAGTGAACTGTTCGATAATCACGCGGAAACCGACAGGATCAAAGAAGGATTCATATCCGTTAAACACTTTATGTGTTAGCAGCTCGAAAGATGCTTCAGCGGCTTCGTATTGATAGCCGTCCTGCTCGGCTGCTTTGAGACGTTTGAAGAGCTCCAACACCTGGGGTGAATTCTTGTCGTAATCGGGGTATTCCTTTTCGATCTTTTTCATGATGGTGCCGCGTCCTGCTTGGTCAGAGACGAGAATCCGTTGTGTATTGCCGACCGTTTCTGGCACGATATGTTCATAAGTGAGGCGGTTCTTACGGATCGCATCGGTATGCAAACCGCCTTTATGCGCAAAGGCGGAACGTCCGACGTACGGTTGCCGTTCATCATGTGGAAGGTTTGCTAATTCACTGATAAGTCGGGAGACGCTTGTTATGGCTTGCAGCTGCGTATCGTTGAGGCACTTTATTCCGAGTTTGAGTTGGATTGTTGGGACAATCGAGGCAAGATTCGCGTTTCCACACCGTTCACCATAGCCGTTGAATGTGCCTTGTACGTGCGTTGCACCCGCCTGCACAGCCAATACGGAGTTTGCCGCACCCATGCCAGCATCGTTGTGCGCGTGGATACCGACGGGCAACGACAACTCGGAGCGGACGACCTTGACACCGTCCTGAATCTCTAACGGCAACCTACCGCCGTTGGTATCACAAAGAACGAGGCAGCTTGCACCACCCGCTGCAGCGGCGCGTAGTGTCTCTACTGCATAGGCAGCGTCATCGGCGTAGCCGTCAAAGAAGTGTTCGGCATCATAAATCACCTCGCGCCCATTTTCTACAAGATAGCGGACAGAACTCTCAATTAATTCCAAGTTCTCTTCTGCTGTCACTCGGAGGACATCCGTGGCGTGGAGTCGCCAACTTTTCCCGAAGATCGTGACAGTTCGTGCGCCGGTATCCAGCAAAGCCGCCAAATTCGGATCGGTATCGGCGGTATAAGTCGGGTATCTCGTGCTACCGAACGGCACAATCGTCGCCGTTTCTAATGCCATGCCTTTCGCACGCTTAAAAAATTCAATATCTTTTGGATTGGAGCCGGGATAACCCCCCTCAATGTAGCGGATACCTAATTTATCGAGTGCCTCTATGATGATGAGTTTATCTTCAACAGAAAACGCTACGCCTTCTGCTTGGCTGCCATCCCTGAGCGTTGTATCGTAAAATTCGACCATGTTATCTTTCACAGCAAGTTTTAGCTTCCTTGTTTTTGTCCAAATACATAAGGATCCAGTTGATCAATGAAACGCTATCAATCCCAGTGCTCATCTGCTTTCAAGAGGGGTCAAAAGGTCTCAAATCACAACACCTTACCTTTGAAACCCTTATCATCACTGGGCATTAACTTTTTTAAGACAGCTTTCGTGCTGGGAAAAGTAATAAAAATCGCTGTTTTGGTTTCCTTTTCGTCTCAAAGGTGTATAGAAGTTCTTTGAGACCTTTTAAGGTGTTGTTTTCTCAATGCCTGTGTGGGTTTGTGTCTCATCAGAGATGATATGGTTTCCCACACTTATTGGACAAAAACAAGGTAGCTTATAGCCACACCTAATTCGGTGTCTCCTTTTAGCAATTCCCGTTTAATTCTGTTAGTAAAATTTTACTACATTTTAGGTCAAAAGTCAAGACATTTGCGGTTGTACGTCCATAAGCAGGGTACGTCATGTTTCTCTTTCATTATCGACGCAATTGTGTTATCATTTAACTATCATGAAAAATTATGCTATTTTACTTATTTGCGTCGCGTTGTTGTTTTCAGGTTGTGGCATATCGGTACTAAAACCGAAACCCGTTGAGACACAGCCTCTAACAATTTCTGCAGACCCACTTGAAAAACTACATACCGATATTGATGCCGTTTTACAGGAGGCGTTATTCACAACAGCAAGCATCGGCATAAAGATTGTTGCTGTCGAAACAGGTGAAGTGATTTATGAAAAGAATCCCCTCAAACTACACCATCCTGCCTCTACAACAAAACTCTTCACAGCAGCAACTGTCTTGGCAAAACTCGGATCAGACTATCAGTTTGAAACAACCGTTTATGTCGATGCAAATGCGGATATACAAATGCCGGGCAACATCTATCTCAAAGGCAAAGCCGACCCAGTGCTTCAGCCTCAAGATATAGTAAGATTGGCTGATGTATTGCTTGAAAGTGGCGTAAAGTCGATACAAGGCGATATCCTCATTGACACAACATATCTTGATACCGTTCGAGAGGGGCCCGGATGGATGTGGGACGATAGACCGCTCCGGATTAGTGCTTTAAGCATCAGAGAAATAGAACCGGAACCCGGCACGCGGAGCAGAGCCTTTGCGTGCGGCTATCTCCTGAAAACTGAACTTGAGCAAAAAGGTATTGAAGTGGTAGGTGATGTCATCTCTGGAACCGTACCCTCAGATGCGCGCAGGGTTGCCAAACATCTATCGCCGCCGCTTGCTGATATTCTCAAATTAATGAACAAACCGAGCGACAATTGGATCGCTGAACTGCTTTTCAAGGCTATCGGTGCTGAAGTGATGGGTGAACCCGGAACGTGGCAGAAAGGGAGGGATGCTGTCAATGAATTCTTAGAAGAAATCATTGGTGAGCCGCCAGCACATCGGTTCGTTGACGGTTCTGGACTCTCTCGGTACAACCTACTCAACGTGGAGTTACTCACGAAGTTGTTGGTCTATATGTACCAGAACTTTGAGTTGATGCCGGAGTATTTGGCATCGCTGCCGATTGCTGGTGTTGATGGCACTTTAAGGAATCGGATGCAAGGCGTGTCCGCTGAAAAGATGTTGCGTGCGAAAACGGGGACGTTAAGCGGTGTTTCTGCGCTTGCTGGCTACACCGTAACAGCAGACGATGAAGTCTTCGCGTTCGGCATCCTCATCAGTCATTACGTCGGTTCTGCCGTTCCTGCGCGGGATATCCAAGATCGGATTGGGGACTATTTGACAGGGTTTAGCCGTCGTCCAGCTATGGAACATTAGAAATCAGATATTCTGGGGCAGGTTAGTTTAGAGGTGCAGTGATTTTTCATGTTTTTCTTGACATTTAGATTTTTGCAAGGTATAATATCAACGCAATTCTCCGAACTGCGTTATAAATTGATTGTAAACATACAGTTTTGCGATAATTTCCTCTTGACACCGATATTTTGGTAACCTCATTGAGAAGTATGAGGAGCAATCTACTATGACAAATTGGACTGAATCATCAGATGCAGAAGAAACTAAAACCGAACGGAATGCCAATTTGCGGTTACCCGTGCGCGGTCTTGAGGCTGCCTACAGCAATGACGAGCCCGAATACACCCTTGACATGCTTATCTCTATAAACCCTGACTACGCTGGTCTTGACGAGAACGGAGAAGTCAGTATACATTTACCTGCGCGTGGTCTTGAGGCTGCCTACGGTGATGACGAGCCCGAATACACCCTTGACATGCTTATCTCAGTAAATCCTGAACATGGTGAACAATAAATCTATCACAGAGCGAGATGTAATCCTTGTTTATTTACTCGGAAATACTCAGACGTTTCTCAAAAGAATTCAGGTCTATCTTAAGACGAAACAGAAATTAATTGGGGTGCCTCCCGCAAGCAGATCCATTCAGTTTTCATAATGGACTTTTTTTCAGGAGTTCAAGAGTTTGCCAAGGGTTTGCGGCGAAATATCGCAAAGATTTTGCGATTTCTGTATATCTACAAGCATGCAGAAGGGTTAGCACACTATTGCGCAGTGCTGCCATGACTTGTGGTATTTTGCCACAGTGAATCTGCGATGTGTCCTCATCAAAAATGACATCCCGTCGAGCAGTAAGGAAATTAACGTTAGCGAATTATGTCTGATCGTAGTACGAGAAAAATTTTAAATCCGTGCTCGGTTACACACAAGTACGCCCACAATAGAGAAAAATCAGGAATCAGGGGAGTAAATTATGCCACGCGAGAGTCAAACAGAACGATACAGATCACTAATAGCATCTATTGCTGGACATCCATCTAAAGATGCCAGCAAGTTCTGGTGGCCTGACCTCAGTATATCTGAGAAACAATCTGATCCGCGTCACGAGCCAACAATACATCCTGAGATGCTTGAGAGTGCTTTTGAGAACGTTAATGAGCGTCTGTCATTTGAATCTCAAAAGCAAGCACCTGTTAAATTTGATCCTTTATCAACGCTGCAAAGTTCTGATTCACTTGCTGCAATTAGTGTGTTTATTGCTAAAGTGGGTGGTTCCTCGCGATCTCTTGTTGCGGTTGTGGAAGCATTAGTTGAAATAGTTGGTGAAAGCGAAGATCATCCTGCAACTTCGTTAACAATAGGCGATTATCAGAGGCTCGCTGCAGCTCGGGATAAGTTAATTGATACTGTTGGTGAGGATGAAAACCCACTTTTAACTCTATTGATTGATTTCATTACTAATCTCATTAGAAACCGTGAAGCGGAATCGAATCCGTCAACTGAGAAACAGCAGCATCCTGCACATCGTCGTAAGAGAGAGGCTTCTGAAGCGAATCGCCCGCGTGTAAAACTCACAGATCTGTTACCACAAGACCCCCAGAACGTTAACACATCTTCCCTTAAACCTCGTCGTCCTGAACACGTGGGTCGCCCAGCGAATCGTCCACGTATGAAGCTCTCTGATTTGTTATCACGGGAAGCAGAACACATTGCTGCCAGAGAGGTAGACCCCGAAATGCCAACGGATAATGAGGTATGACATCATCAACTCAGTATGACCCGAACTATATTCCACAGCGGGGCGATGTAGTAAAAATTAACTTCAATCCGCAAAAAGGGGTCGAGATTAAGCATCGTCGTCCAGCCCTTGTTTTATCTCCTTTTGCTTTTAACCACACGCAGGAAGTCGCCGTTGTCTGTCCAATTACCCGCACAGATCGAAACAGTGAATTTGAGGTTGAAGTTCCAGAAGGATCAACTATAAACGGTTTCATCCGATCAAATCGGTTTACTGCCTTAAATTGGAAGGCAAGAAGAGCTGTGTCCTGGAGTCATCTGCCTGCTGAAACGGTAGATACAGTCTCTGATATAGTTGAAGCTATTGTATGGGGAGATGAGCACGACCCTGATTATATCCCTGTACGAGGTGAGGTCGTGGAAATTGAGGGTGAACCTGAGAACTATGACCGTGCTGTTGTGCTATCTACTTCAAGTTTTAACTACTGGCAAAGGGTATTCACTATTTGCCCAATTATTGGCTCCAGTAATAGTAGCGTTTCTTCAAAATTCGCGGTTGAAATCCCGAATGAGAAGGATGTGGATGTGAAAGGAATTATCTTAGCAGATCAAGTTAAAAGTTGGGATTGGTGGGAAAGGGGTGCCAAACACTTGTGTTATCTGTCCGATGACACAGTAAATGAGGTCTCTGCAATAGTTGAAGCCATCGTATGGGGTGCTTAGTCAGTTAATTAACCGGTTTTAGAGTGAAATTGATGTGTACAAACATCGCGGACTCACCTTTTACAATCACTCCCGTTTGGAATAGTGCACTATTAAAATGGGCTCGGATGGGCGAAAATGGTATGATTGATGCTGTTTTTCAAACACATCGTCAAGGGAAGTCATGAACACAAAAACACTCATTGAAATTATAGAAAATATCAGTGACCCAGAAAAATCTGGCGCAATAACTGAAGTTGTACAAGAAGAGCTGCAAAATACAGAGTTGTCGCTCATATACAATGCAATAATTGCTGCCTATCGGTTGCAACGGGATGGGAAAACTGCAGATGCGATAGAAAAGTGGCGATCCATCGCAAATATTGCAGAAGGGATGGATAACGAACTTGCTGCTCATGCTTGGTTTTCTATTGGGAGTCTGCTCTCCGATGATAACGGAGTGGAGACCTTGTCTGCCTATGACAAAGCAATTAGTCTTGATCCAAATAATGCTGTCTACTACAATGATCGAGGAGCCACAAAATCCCTCTTGGAGCAATATGAATCTGCTATTTCTGACTATAATGAGACTATACGCCTAAACCCGAATTATGCTGATGCCTATTACAACCGTGGCTTGGCTTGGAGCGAACTTCATCAATACGAATCTGCAATCAGGGACTATGATGAGGTAATACGTCTAAATCCTGAATATACCGAGGCGTACTACAACCGAGGTAGAGCGAAAAGTAGACTTGAATATCATGAGGATGCAATCGTTGATTATGACGAAGCACTCCGTCTAAAACCGGATTATGCAGAAGCCTACAACAATCGAGGGAGAGCAAAAGGGACGCTAGGGCAACATGAAGCTGCGATTGCTGATTTTGATGAAGGTATAAAACTCAAATCAGATAATGTCTATATTTACTTTTTGAGAGGTTGTGCAAAGGTGGAATTAGAACACTATGAAGAAGCAATTGCTGACTTTGATATAGGTCTCCAACTCAGCCAAAACAATGACCTTGCTTACCATGCTTATTACATACGTGGGTATGCGTATCATGAATTAAAACGCTATGAGGAGGCAATCGCTGATTTTGATGAAGTCATTAAAATCTCTCCAGATAATGTCCATGCTTATTACATACGTGGGTATGCGTATCATGAATTAAAACGCTATGAGGAGGCAATCACTGATTTTGATAAAAGCATTCAACTTAATCCAGATTATGCTTATGTATACTTCAGACGTGGTTTGGCTAAGATTGGGTTGGAACGCTACGAGAAGGCAATCGCTGATTTTGATAAAAGCATCCAACTTAACCCAGATTATGCCAATGTATATTTCAGACGTGGTTCAACTAAGATTAGATTAGAACAGTATGAAGAAGCAATCGTTGATTTTGATGAAGGTATAGTACTTGTATCGAGTAACGCCCAAGCTTACTTTGACCGTGGACGTGCTAAGATTGGGTTAAAGCATTACGCGGATGCGATCACTGATTTTGATAAAAGCATCCAACTCAATCCAGATCGTGAAAGGACTTACTTCCTACGAGGTCATGCTAAGGATGAATTAGAACGCTATGAAGATGCGATCACTGATTTTGATAAAAGTATAAAACTCAAACCTGATGATGCTTATGTATTTTTTAGACGAGGTTTGGCGAAAATCGGGTTAGAACGTTATGAAGATGCGATCGCTGATTTTGATGAAAGTATAAAACTCAAACCTGATTATGTCCAAGCCTACATCTTGAGAGGTTATACCAAATACAGATTAAAACAATATGAATCTGCACTTGCTGACTTTGAAGAAGCTATTAGACTTGAACCAAATAACGGTCTGGCTTATAACAACCGGGCCCATCTGAAAAACAAACTTGGACAATATGAATCTGCACTGGTAGACTGCAACGAATCCATCCGTTTAAACTTTGATGATGCCTGGCCGTATGCTAATAGGGGGTTTGCGAAAATTAAATTAGGTCAACCAGAATCTGCGCTTACTGATTGTGAGGAAGCGATTCAAAGAAATCCCGATTTGGCTGAAGCCTACCATACACGAGGTGAAGCCTATCGTCTTTTAAGCAAAACGCAGGAAGCAAAAGTTGATTACCAAAAAGCATTGGAATTGGCAGAACAAGATGATAATCCAGACCTCAAAACCGAGATTGAGCAATCCCTTCAAGCACTTGATAATACGGAATAGAAACAGTATACATATACACGGCAGATCGCTCCGCCGCACAACCTACCCTAATCAAACCGCGATGTAATCTCCGGCGGGGGTTCTCCCACGACAGACTTTCCATCCTTCAACAACGGTTCCGCATTGCCCCACAAGCGGCTTCCGTCGTGCGAAAGGAGGGGTTCTGCTGAATACTGGGCAAGATAGGCACGTCGTAGGTTACTCGTATAGTTCGTGCCGCTACAGTGGAAATTGACGCTGGTGAACGCTACAATGCTACCTGCAGGTACGACAGCAGGCACACCCTTCTCCGGTCCGAAATAGCCGATCATGTCGTTGCTTTTTTCATCTCGGACGTGCTTCACCCATGAACGGATGCCGATGTGGGAAAACGGCATTACGTAGACCGTCCCATTCTCTTCAGACATATCATCAAGCGCACACCAACAGGTGAGGTAAGGTTTGTGATCAGGGTAACCGACGTAGCCTGAATCCTGATGCCAACTGAACTTCATCCCTTCTTCTGCACCTTTAACGACATACTGTTCCCAGAAGAGATACGCCGTATCGCCTAAAGTGGCACGGCAGACATCTGCCATCAGGTCGCTGAACAGGAATTCGCGGAGTTTCGGCTGCTGCCTAAAACAGTTTGAGACGAAATACCGTTTACCGCGATGATTGAGACCGAGTACTTCTGTGTCCTGTCGCTCCATCTCGGCATCTGCCTGATTGATGAAGGTCCCGCATTCACCACGAAGCAGTTCCAGAAACGGCTCCGGTATAACATTTTCTAAGATGAAATAGCCTTCCTCTTGGAATTGCTGTTTTTGTGCGTCGGTTATGTTCATATAATCTCCATAAAGCCTTTTATTCGATATTGATCTGACGGATGACTTGGCCGTTGCTTTCCCAATAGGTATGCTTTCCGGTGATGTAGTCGGAATCGGCTGCGGGTTGGATGTTGCCCTTCGTATCAATGGCTCTGGAGACGACGGTATGTTCACCTTTCGATGGACTGTTCCAATCGAGATGCCAGATTTTCCAAGCGAATTCCGCGTCCTCTTCCGGGTCTATCGTTGCTTTCTGCCAAGCACCGCCATCAATACTCACTTCGACCTTTTGGATAGGCGCACCCCACGCTGCACCGTAGATACGATACTTATCGCCGATGCGCGTTACCTTTGCTGCCAACGATTTCAACTTCGTTCTACCAACTGAGGTCTCCATCCAGACCGATTCACCATCGGGACGTTTTTCTTCACGCATCGTGACGTAATCGCGTCCCATGAATCGTCCCATGTACCGGGTATTGCGCACCTCGATACGCTTAAGCCATTTGACGCAAGCGATGCCGTACCAACCCGGAGCAATCAAGCGCAGCGGTGCGCCGTTGGCGTGCGGCAGCGGTTCACCGTTCATTTCATAGCAGAGGAGATTCGTGTCTGCCAGTGCGTCTTCAACGGACATACTCCGTGCAAAGTTCTGACGCATCTTGACCTCTCGCCGTTCCTCTTCACCGACATCGTGTCCGAAGAAAATGACCTCAATGCCGTTCTCTTGGATACCGGCTTCCTTGAGGATCGGAGCGAGAGGGGTGCCAGCCCATTTTGCGTTCCCAATTCCGCCCGTGAACGTTGGAAACCCATGGTTACCAGAGCATTCCAAGGTAAAGGTTACCTCCTGCCGTGGACGCGCTTTAATGTCGTCAATTGTGAGCATCAACCGGTTATCAACCAAACCGCCCACCTCTAATTTCCATGTTGCAAGATCAACTTCAGGCTTGCCGTAGTGTGAAACATTGAAAAATTCATCATTCGGCGTAATAAAGGTATCAAATTTGTCCCAATCCAACAAGCCCCGCTCTGAAGGTGGTGTTGGTGGTTGATCGGTGAACGGGATAAGCACTTCCCCTTCACGGCTTGGAAAAGCATAGACTGCCCACGGACTGAGCAGCAGTCCTGTAAGCGTCATACCGCTCTGTCGCAAAAAATCTCTGCGATCCATGGTGCCTCCTTATTTTTTGGCAGGCGCGATTTTAAGCGTTCATCGCTGCAAGGTAGTTGGCGTTAACCTGTTTCCAATTAACGACTTTGCCCCACGCATCAACGTAATCGGCGCGCCGGTTCTGGTAATTGAGATAATAGGCGTGTTCCCAGACATCAAGCCCGAGAATAGGCGTATGTCCTTTCATCAAAGGACTATCCTGATTCGATGTTGAATAGATCTGCAGCTTCTTTTTATCGTCAACGACAAGCCATGCCCATCCCGACCCGAAATGCGTTTTCGCGGCTTTGGCGAACATCTCGCTACCAGCATCGAATGATCCGAATGTAGATTGAATGGCTTCGGCAACTTTACCTGTCAGTTCTCTGCCGCCGGGGATCATAATGCTCCAGAAAAGCGTGTGGTTGGCGTGTCCACCGCCGCTGTTGATAACGGCTTGGCGGATATCCATTGGCACTTTATCAATGTTTCGGAGCAGGTCTTCAATTGACAGATGCTCCAAGGCATGATGGTTGCCAATTGCTGCATTGAGTTTATTGACATAGCCTTGGTGGTGTTTTCCGTGATGGATTTCCATCGTGCGTTTGTCAATAGACGGTTCAAGTGCATCGTGTGGGTAGCGGAGTACTGGCAGCGTATGGCCATGGCTATGGCTCTGCGCGTGGTGATCGGCATAAAGACGCAGCGGACTGTTTGCGAGCAGCAGCCCAGCAACTGCGGTGCTTCCGTTAATTAAAAAATTTCTACGGTTCATATATTCACCTCATAGCGGTGTTTTGAATAGGATTTTAGCAGAAGTTATAGGTTCGTGTCAATATAAAATTCGGTTGATTTTGGGACAGGGATGTGGTATCTTGGTTGCAACAGACAGAAAAAATAACGAATAAACCAAGACAGAGATACATCGGTAACCAATCAATGAATAACACAAACATCTTTCACATCCTCGCGTTAGATGGCGGAGGCACCCGCGGCATGTACGCTGCTCAACTTCTTGCTAAGATTGAACAGGATTTTGAAACGGACATCAAGTCCTGTTTCGATCTCATTGTGGGAACGAGTACAGGTGCGATTATTGCTGGAGCCGCTGTCTCCGACATTCCGATGACGGATATCGTCGAACTTTTTGAGATGGAGACACCACATATCTTCAAAAGGAGATGGTATCGTATTCCTTTGTTTTTCAGCAAATATCCAAGCGAACAACTCGCTGAGGTTATCGCCAAGCATATTCCGGCAACGCCTCTCAATGAAATAGCAACGCCATTGATGATAACAAGTTCAGAGATCGCCAAAAGTGAGGTTCACATTTTTAGGTCCAATTATGGAAGTCACGATTCGGAGCGTGCTTCTACAAGTAAAGAGGTCTGTTTACGAGATGCGATCCTCGCCTCTTGTGCTGCACCCACATTTTTTGCCCCAAAGTCCGTTGATAACCTCCTGTTAGCAGACGGCTGCTTATGGGCAAACAACCCTTCCACAATTGCCGCTATAGAGGCACTCTCAGTGTTTAGAAAAGAGGCGAGAGAGATTCGGATGCTCTCCATCGGTACAGGACATTCGACAAACATGTATCGGCAGAGACGCGGTTGGGGATTTATCACCGGATGGGGTGGTGTGAAACTAACCTCCTACGTGATGACGTTGCAAGCCCAAGCGTCCGCACATACAGCGAAACTGTTGCTAAAGGGCAATTATTTACGCGTCAATCCAGAAATCGATCGTTGGGCGATAGATACCGTTACGCAGTTAGACAACCTCAAATCTCTCGCCGATCGCGATTTTGAGAGATATGCTGCGGAGATTAAAGCGTTCATTGAGTCCTAATACCAAATGTAAAAAATAAGATCACATTTCAGAGATTTTGAAACTCACTATGAAGTTTCCGAACAGCCAAGGCGCAATAATGCACGTCGCAACCCCCTTTATCCCCCCTTATCAAGGGGGCAGGCGAGTACGCCGCAGAACTGCGCCACTACGAACCAGATTTTCGCTAATGAAAAGTGATTATTCAGAAACGGTATCAGCTGATAAAGTAGTTGTTCACCTGAAAGGATCGTTTTCGAGCGTCTCCCAATTTCTCTGTATAATCCCATCAATCCGTTGTTTCGACACCTTGAGACGCTTTCTTGTAAAAAGAAATTGACTTTTTATGTCGTAAAATGTATGATACAGGAGAATGTGGCAAATTTTTCCGTTTTGAGAAGTGAAGATAATTTCTTGTTTCGCTAACGAGAGGCTAACAGTCTCAAACTTCATTCATTAACAATCAGATCTGTAATTCTGTCTTTGGATAGAATTGAACTGGAGCGAATAAGGAGAAATTTTCATGGAAGGCCTGAAGCGATTTATAGGGATTGTGCTTATCGTCGTTGCAGCGATAGTCGCCATCCAGACAATACTTGAGCCAATTTACCACACCTCCACCGATGAGAGTCCATACAGTTCCACTTGGGACTACATCAACCCACTCTCCGCGATTTCGATAATATTGGGGTTGATATTCGGTTACATTCGTCTGAGCGGTGTCGGCGCGGATTCAAGCGTCCAAGAGTTTATAGCGGCGAACACGTTATTCTATGGATTCATTTTCATAGCCATAATCTTCTTCTGGAACTGGTTCGGCATTATGGAGGTCGCGTCAGATTTTACTGGTGCCAGCCATAGCACCCGAAGTTTAGTATGGATACTGGTTGATGCCATACTCCCACCGTTAAATATCGCAATGGGTATTCATCTGATGCGCGCCAGTGAATAGGCAACGGAGCCTATTTCGGCGTTAACATTCTGGTTCATAGTAGAGCGACTTGTCAAACGAATGTGGCATTACGGAGCTAAAAGCGAAGTGCGTACTTCCCAAGTGCGCACTTTACTTTTTTATGGACAATTTTCGAGATTCCTGATACCCTTTACCTCTGAGATAACACCTTCAATAGGAGAGATTTATGGAAATAAGACCCAATCGCGTTAAAGAAAAATTGGCAAATGGCGATCTCGCATACGTCATCTCAGGACTCACGAGTGCTGACGATATAGATATCTTCGGTCCAAACGGATTCGATGGCGTATGGTTGGAAGGCGAACACGGTGCTGTTGATGCGTCGCGCATCGGTGATCTGACACGGGCTTGCGACCTCTGGGGCATGACCTCTATCACACGCGTTAATCGCAATGATCAGGCACTTATCTATCGTACGCTTGACTGTGGTTCGATGGGGATTGCTGTCCCGCATGTCAACACGAAAGCGGAAGCACAGAACGTCGTGGACGGGACAAAGTTCGCACCCGTTGGTCACCGCGGGATGTATACCAGCCGCCAAGGCTATGGTGTAGACAACTATTTTGACGTAGCCAACTCACAGACACTGGTCATCGTCCTCATCGAAGATATCGT
>JAAXHI010000457.1 GCA_012270875.1 Candidatus Poribacteria bacterium
GTGTTATCGGCTTTTGGCCACGGTCACTTACCAAGGCAGAACGAAATTCCCATCTGTACTCTGGCAAACCCGAGTTCTTGGCATTGAGGGGGGCAGTGTGTGAAAATTTTAGAGACTATCTTTATTATGCTCCTCATTTTGTCATATATACAGACAACAAACCCCTTACATATGTGCTAACGACAGCCAAATTGAACGCCGCTGGTCATCGCTGGGTGTCAGAACTTGCAGATTTTTCATTCACCATAAAGTATAGACCTGGACATTCAAACAAGGACGCAGATGCACTGTCAAGAATGCCAGCGGACATTGGTTCCTATGAAAATTTGTGTACTGAATGTCTTTTGCCTGCTGATATTATGGCATTGTTTGTTGGATTGAGGGCACAACAGCATGGAGAAACAACTTGGGTGTCGGCAGTAAGCCTTGATGACAGTCTTTTGGACTTTGATAATGTGTCCGTAGTCAATGGTGGGAGCCAAATAAGCAAAACTACACTGATGAATGCCCAAAGACAAGCTCCCGCCATTGGAAAGGTTCTGAAGTTCAAGGAAAGTGGAAGGTGGCCTTCACCATTGGAGAAGAGAAGAGAATCGCCATCAACAAGAGTATTACTGCGACAGCGCTCTAAGCTTTATCTGGGAAAAGATGGACTGTCGTACAGGAATAGCGGAACAAATGCACAGTTGTTGTTGCCCAAGTGTGTTCATAGTACTGTCTTCAAAGAACTACACGACGAAATGGGACATTTAGGTGCTGACCGTGTGATTCAATTCGCTCGTGAGCGCTTTTATTGGCCAAAGATGGAGAGTGATATTATCCACTTTGTGACTCAGGCTTGTCCATGTCTGAAGCAACGTCAACCTAACATGAGTACCCGTGCAACACTTACCAGTGTTACCACTTCATCGCCTTTTGAAGTAGTGTCAATCGACTTCTTGCATTTAGAGCAGAGTTCTGGTGGATATGAGTACATCCTGGTCATTGTTGACCATTTTACCAGATTCGCACAAGCCTACCCAACTAAAGTCAAGCACTACTGCTGCTAATCGCCTATATAATGACTTTGCTCTGTGATTTGGTTTCCCTGTAAAAATTCTCCATGATCAAGGTCGAGAGTTTGAGAACAAACTGTTCCAGAGATTACATCAACTAAGTGGGGTTACTCGTCTTCGTACTACACCATACCATCCTCAAGGGAATGGAAAATGGAAAGATTCAATAGGACTTTGTTGTCCATGCTCAGGACTCTCTCAGAGAATCAGAAATCGAGATGGAAGGACTCATTGACCAAAGTTGTGCATGCTTACAATTGTACGAGAACTGATGTCACTGGGTTCTCGTCATCCTTCTTTGCGTTATCTGCTCCATTATCACTACGGCCGTTGGTTGTTTAAGACGATCACGGGCGCTTTTAACTCGGCTAAGCAAGCTCAATGCTCACCTGCGACAGCGTTAGAGGCCAAGACGTTTAGCCACCAGTACTGGACAAATCAGCATCATTATCTCATAGATGCCGTGCGGCAATTTGGCTTCCCGTCCATGTTTATCACGATCTCTCCCTTCGAATGGACGTTCCCGTTTCCTCCCTGGTTAGAGCATCTACGCAACCAGATGGGCAAAGTGCCAACGGAATTAGCCATACCCGAAACTATCCACATCGTCGATATCCTCGAGCAGTACATCCGAGGTTATCTGTGCGGCAGCAATACGAACCGATGGAAGAACCACCTCTTTGCTAAGAAGAGTGACTCCTCTGCGAACAATGTTACCAACTATTTTTATCGCTTTGAGTTCCAGAAGAGGGGTGCACTTCACGCACACATACTAATCTGGCTGAAGGATATGAACGACAGGGATGTCACCAAATTGTCTGCAACCATACCCGGGGGCAATGTCGAGGAGGCCTTCTTAGTCTACGATCTGCAGAAATCCCGCAAAAGTTGTCTTCCGCTCAGGCAAGCGCCAAAACGCATCCTCACAGAGAACAACGAGACGTACCTTGTCTTCCACCACACGCGCACCAATAAGGGCTGTAACCTACACGCTTTTGTACCTGCGGTCACTGGCTCTCTTCAGTGCTCCATGGATGTCCAATCTTCCGATGGCAAGGCGATGCTGTTAAAATATGTCACCTCGTACGTCGCCAAGTGTTATGATGCAGTTAAAACCCAACAACTTTCCTCCGTCGACCTTGGGGCGCAGCAACATCATTCCTCAAAAACATGCATACCTTGGAACCGGAGATGGTGCTTCAGTTGACATCAATGAAGATCGCATGGAGTAACTCACGAACCAAGCCGTTCACCGCTCCAACACCAGCCCAAACGCAGCACAAGGTGCATCAAAAGTACCTGGCACGCTCTGAAGATGAAGATCTCACATTCCTAGACTGGTTGCGGCAGTATGATCATGAGAAGAATCCGCCCCAACGCTACAAGGACGGCAGTACTCTGGTAGGGGTAAAGCACTTCTCCATGTTCAATCCAGTGTACTTCTATCAGCTTCTCATTATGAATCTGCCTCATCGGACCCTGGACGAACTTCATGACCTCCGCGAAGACCGCTTGCCCGAACCTATCAAGCATTTCGTGCCAGCAAAGGAAAAGCTCCTTAACATCTTAGGCTCCAGAGACACCATCCTCGAGTACCTCTCAAGCGAATCCCACAAGAAGAGCTATCTGGACACAATCATGCTATACATGTAATCCCTCGAAGATCTGTACACGCTGTGCCAACCGGGAGTTATCGACAACACGTTTGCAACATCTGAACGTTCCCAGTTTGAGATGCAATATCCTCTCTCCCCACAGCAGCGAGCCATCTACTCCAGATACCTTTCTCTTGTGCAGACATGCCGACGTCAGATCTACGGCACATGGTCACCTCGAGACATTTCGTCTACGAACCAACTAGCAGAGGAAAACTCAACCGATCACCTCAAATACCAACTGCTGTTAGGCTGTCCTGGAACTGGGAAGACGCAAGTGGTGAAGCACCTGGTCCACACCTTAATTGAAGAAGAATACTCCGTTACTGTGTGCACTCCCCTGGGTCTTCTTGCTACCAACTACAGGGAGGAATTCTACCCGGATCTGCAGGCTGACACCATCCATGCGCTTTTCAACATCCCTGTTGTGGCAGACCAACAATACGTGGTTAACTATAACATCCTGAAGTAGGATGCCATCATCATTGACCAGGCCTCGATGGTCGCTGACAACACCTTTGAGATGATCCACGATACACTCGAGAAACAGGTCCATCGCCCCCTCGTCATCATCGCCGGCGACGACTGTCAACAACCGCCCTTACAGACGATCAACGGCCGTATGACCCAGACCACGTCAATCTTGAAGAACCGCCGCTTGCGCGAAGTCTGCCAGATCCACTCCCTGTATCAGCAGTTCCGCTGCACCGACAAGCCGTATATGGACTTCTTGCAATACATCCGATATAGCCGCCCCCAAACAGTACGTGGTGGACAACTTCCAGAGGCCCTTGCTTCTATTCAACCAATCTGACATAACGGACTTCGACATATGGAACACTGTTAAAGATGCCCCAGACCTTTCTAACAGTCTCCCGTGCCGCAGCAAATCGCGGGGAGATGCTAATTAGGCGCTGTCAAAGAT
>JAAXHI010000060.1 GCA_012270875.1 Candidatus Poribacteria bacterium
CATCGCTGGGAAAACTGCGGTATTATGATGTGGACAACTCCCGCATGGGTTCCAGATGAAGCGATTTTCAAAACACTTTACTACGCCAGTTCAGAATCAGATGATCCAGAGGTCAAACTCGATGTAACCGGGGCACCGATTGGCGGACGGAGTTTTATCTGCTATGCGACCTCAGAAGACGGTGTGAACTGGGAGAAACCGTCTTTGGGACTACAAGATTATGATGCCCTCACATGGCGAGGCACCGCAATCGGCACAGACAACAATATCCTACCAACAGGCGTACCACTCGGACCCATCTACGACCCCCACGACCCTGATGAACAACGCCGTTACAAAGGCATGGGATGGGGAAAAGGTGGTGGACTAACACCCGCAACCTCTCCAGACTGCCTCCATTGGACCTATCTTGATGTACCACCCGTTCCAAGTTCGGACGAGGCGCACTTCGGTTATGATCAGGAGGCAGGGTTATTCATCGCGACCGTCAAACACGCCGGGCCCGATGGCAGATCGCCTTATGGACGCAGCTTCTGTCTGAGTACCAGTGAGGACTTTGAAAACTGGAGCGGGATAGAACTAATTTTTCACGCCGACCAGATGGATCAAGAGAACGGCGAAGAACGGATCCGAAAATTCATTGAGGATCCCGATTATTTGACCCCAGTATACAACCGACCTGAAGAGTGGCGCACCGACGTTTATAATTTTCCTGTATTCCGCTACGAGAATTTATATCTGGGGCTACCTGTGATGCACCACTGGACCGGGAAGCACCCACCGCTCTACGAAAATGTGGACAGTCGCAAGTCAGTGGAACTCGCTTCGAGTCGCGATTTACGGCAGTGGGAACGGGTCGCAAACCGCGCGCCGTTTATTGAACTGTCACCCGTAGGCGACGGCAGTGCTTACGATACAGGACAGACTTCGGTCGTCAACGGACCCATCAGACGCAATAATGAGTTGTGGTTCTACTATCTCGGAGTTCGGCACCGCAGCCAACCTTTGGCAGACATAACGAACAGAAAATACCTCAACAACTTTGCGATGTCACTCGCCAAACTCCGCGTTGACGGTTTTGTGTCGCTTAAGGGTGGCATCGAATGGGGTTCGGTGTTGACCAAACCGATAGTCGTGGAAGGCAGCGAACTGCGCGTTAATGTGGATGCTTGGCGTGGCAGAGTTAAAGCAGAGATTCTCAATGCCGATGACGGACAACCTGTTCCGGGATATACCTTCGACGAAAGCATCCCCGCCATGATTGATAGTATTGACGAACCGATGCGTTGGAAGGAGAAACCGGACCTGACTGAACTGCAAGGCAAGACTGTCCGCTTTCGCTTTTCTATACTCGAGGCAGAAATTTACGCCTTCTGGTTCACCGACTGATTTGCAAGGAACAATAAAACCATGAACACAGCCATCGAAAAAACAGAAGCACTTATTCACAGTAGACGCGTGCTTGAGGCAATGTACGAAGACGATCCTTATCGACCGCGCTATCACTTCACACCGCCATTTGGCTGGATGAACGATATTAACGGTTCCATCTTTTGGAAGGGACGCTACCATATCTTCTACCAACACAATCCCGAAGGTGGCTATTGGAAATGGATGCAATGGGGACACGCCTCAAGTGTTGATCTCGTGCATTGGGTACATCATCCCATCGCTTTAACGCCTGACCTTGACGGACCCGACCGAGGCGGATGCTTTAGTGGCGGCGCACTCGTGAATCGGGAGGGCGTTCCGACGTTCATCTATCACGGAATCCCCGATGGAACATGTATCGCAACAAGTGATGATGATTTGCTCATTACATGGGACAAGCATCCAGCCAACCCAGTGATTCCTGTCCCAAAACCCGGTGAGAAAGGGCACGGCGAATATATTGTATTTGACCCGTGCGCTTGGCTGGAAGGCGATACTTATTACGCACTCATCGGCAACACGATACCCGGGCAAACCGGCGACGGAACGGCACTGTTTAAATCTTCTGACCTTGTAGAATGGGAATTTGTGCGCTCCTTTTATGAATCGCGGCGCGAATGGACAAATGAAACCGAAGACTGTGCCGTTCCCGATTTTTATCCGTTAGGCGATAAGCACATGCTGCTGTTTTGTAGCCATTGGCTGGGGACACAGTACTATCTCGGCAGATTTGAAAACGAGCAGTACCACGTCGAAACCTATGAGCGGATGAGCTGGGAAGGCGGACTGCTCGGTGGACCGCGCTCACTGTTAGACGCGCAAGGAAGGCGTATCTTCTTCGATTGGATCCGCGAAATCCGTGGGGGCGAACAGGAACGCGCTTCTGGGTGGTCAGGTGTTATGACAGTGCCACGCATCCTTTCCCTCGCAACCGACAACAGTTTGCTGATTGAACCCGTGCCGGAGTTAGAATGCCTGCGGATGAATCCCAAAGCACATAAAAACATCACACTGGATACCGATGACGAGATGGACTTAGGAGATATTCAGGGGAATTGTCTTGAGTTGGCTGTTGAAATTGATCCCGGCGACGCAACCGAAGTCGGTGTTGAAGTGCTCTGCTCACCTGATCAGGCTGAACGCACCGGAATTCTGTACGTCCCCGCGGAAGGCACTTTAAAAATCGACATCAGCCATTCCACATTAAACGAAGCCATCCAATATCCACGCTATCGGAGCGGGGGTGGTAATGAAAGATTGCCAGAATCAGAGCGATTTGTCGATGCTGAGCGCGCACCATTCACACTGACGGACAACGAAACCCTCCAACTCCGTATCTATGTCGATAAGTCTGTGGTTGAGGCATTCGCGAACGGTAGGCAGTGCATCACACAGCGGGTCTATCCGACGCGATCCGATAGTACGGGTGTAAGGTTGATAAGCCGCGGCGGTCAAGCACATTTCCGATCCGTTCAGGCGTGGGAAATGGCACCCGCATTTTGAGAAGAGATTTTAGTTGTGCTCGCGATCTTCCTCTTATGTAGGAGCGAGCTGTGCTCGCGATCTTTCAACTAAGAAGATTTGACTTTTACATCTAAATCACATATACTCTTCCTAACATTCAAGGCTAAATTAGCAATTAGCAATCAGTAATCAGCAAAGAGGTGTTCTTAAAGGATAATCTCTGCTACTGACTGCTGAAAGGATTTTTGAAAAAAAATCCGACCTGACTGCTGATGGCTATTCTTGCTGATCGCTAAGAGGTGAACACAATGGCTTATGAAATCCCGAAAACAGTTTTAGGGCGCACAGGTTTGACGGTTACCCGACTCGGTAGCGGCGGCGCGTATTGCGAATCCGTTGACGGCTACCGAAAAGCGATTGATGCCGGTATCAATTATATGGATACAGCGCGCACATACAGAGATGGCGAGGATGAAAAAGTCATCGGAGCCGCTATAAAGGGACAGCGCGATAAACTCATTCTTGCGACGAAAACCGGTCAGCGCGATGCAAAAGGCGCACGAACAGAACTCGAAACATCTCTACGGCTGCTCGGCGTTGATTACATTGACATTTACCAACTGCATCACCTGAACACGCAAGAGGAACGAGATCGAGCGTTAGCACCCGGCGGCGCATTGGAGATGGCACATAAAGCGAGAGATGAAGGACTTATCCGCTTCATCGGTGTTACCGGACACGATTGGGTCCAGATTCAACACGCTGTCGCCACAGGGTTTTTCGATACCGTCCTCTGTTGGTATAATTGCGCAATGAAAACGCCAGAAGAGACAGTTTTCCCCGCTGCCGACGAACATAATACCGGTGTCGTCATTATGAACGCCTCGCGTAACGACAGACTTTTTGGAGACGCGGACGCGCCATCGCCAGAACAATTCTACCGTTATGTGCTGAGTCATAAGAGTGTCCATCTAACGATTATGGGATTGAGGGACGTTGAACGCTTCCATCGGATCGCAGAAGCACTCTCCGAGCAAGAGACTTTGACACCAGAGGAACAGGCGGATTTGGAAAAATATGGCGCACAGCGACTCAAAGAAGGGGCACTGACATAACACCCTAAATCCGATACTGAAATGGGGGAACAAGTGAATTCGTTTAGGACTTACGCATGCTGCTCTTTTGTAGCATAGGCTGTTGGTTTCCTGTGCCAAGAGACCGTCTGCTTTTTTGCAAAGCACCCCACTTAACAGTGTGCTAAAATCAAAATTGCGTCAGTCCTATCGTTAACAAACGACTGGAATTTCAATGGATAAAAACGTATCAGATCAGACGAATGACCGTTCAAAAGAGTCTTATCCGCATGAAAAACGCAATTTAATCGTATTCGCGCTAAACCAAATTCTGATGCGTCTCGGTTGGATGTTCAAAGCCGAATCTGTCGTCATTCCAGCGTTTATTGAAGTCTATACCTCGTCTGGAACCATCCGCGGATTGCTGCCACTCATTTTGCGAATCGGACAGAGTCTCCCCCAGTTTCTGGTCGCGCAACGTGTCGCGCGAATGCCAAAAAAGCAAGGATTCTTTGTTCTCACGGGTTTCGGTTTCGCGATTCCGTGGTTCATATTGTCCGCAACGTTAACATTAACACGCTGGTCACCCAACGTCATCGTCGCTGTCTTTCTTGTGCTGTGTACCCTGCACTGGCTCGCGGTCGGTTGCAATCATCTGGCGAACGGAACGCTGCAGGGCAAACTCATCAGTCCTGAAAAACGGGGCAGACTACTCGCCTATTCCAATATCATCGGTTGTACGCTTGCGATCGGAGTCGCTTTTTATCTTCTACCGCGTTGGTTCTCTGCGAGCACGCCGCGGTATGCGTTATTATTTGCCGCGACGGCTTTTTTCTTCGGTATTGCCGCTTTGGTCTGTTTCGGGTTTAGAGAACTCCCATCACAACCAGAAGGCACCGCACCTTTTTTCAAATTTCTTGGCGATGCACTTCTATCGTTGCAGTACGACAGGAATTTTCGGCGGTTTGCAGTCGTCATCCTGCTGTTTTATTCCATCTGGCCCCTTTTCCCACACTACACAGTTTTCGGAACGCGAACGTTAGGGTTAGTCCCTTCTGGTTTCGTCACGTTGATTATCGCACAAAACGCCTCCAACGCTATCGGTGCCGGTATCATGGGTAACATCGCAGACCGGTCAGGGAACCGATTCGTCTTGCGGATCCTCATATTAATCAGTGCCTGTATGCCACTGTTAGCAGTCGGCATTAGCCGGATGCCCTCCGGTGCCCAGTTTTATTGGATTATCTTTGCCCTTATGGGATTCACACCCGTGTCGGCACGCATCGTCACAAACTACACCCTTGAAATCGCGCCACAGGAGAAGCACCCGCAATATCTCGGCGTAATGAGTCTCTTCCAAGCGATTCCGCTGTTCGTTTCACCTCTGATTGGGGCGTTAATCGAGGAATTCGCCTTTGAACCCGTTTTTATCGGAGGCGGTATCCTTGTTTTGATAGGGTTCTTGCTCACCTTCCGATTATCTGAACCCCGATTTGATCAGAAATCCTGAGAATCGGCATTTTGTTGTAAATAGAACTCTCAAAGGGGCGGTAAATCGTCGGATTGCCAACACGTTTCCTCAGAAACAGTTCCTTCTCAATAGTGGTGTGGTTCGTAGTAGCGCAATTCATTGCGCGTTAAGTAGGAACTGATAGGTGTATTGGATAAATGCAACGTTTATTTTTTTCCTTGAAGGCTTTTATCCATATCCCAAAGGAGAATCGTTCCATCACTACTACTACTTGCGAGGGTTTTCCCATCAGGCGAGAACCGCAGTCTCCTGACAGTACTTGTGTGTCCAGTAAGCGTTGTCAGTATCCGTCCACTCGGAATTTCCCACAGACGAATGAGGTCCGATCTGCCTAACTGACTGTCGTATACACTGCCACCCGCGAGGATTTTCCCATCAGGTGAGAATGCCACAGCGAAAACTTGGTTTGTATAGGTCGGGAGCGTAAGGATTTCGTTACCGGTGATGGCATCCCATAGCCGGATCGTCGTATCTTCACTTCCACTCGCAAGGATTTTCCTATCGGGTGAAAACGCGAACGTCCAGATATCGCCTTTATGTTCCGTGATGCGATACATTTCGCGACCCGTCGCGACATTCTGTACTTGAATGTGCTTTCGATCTTCGTCAACCTTCGCAGAGATGACGCGATTGGGTAAATGCAGGAAACGTTTGCCGAGCGTTTTTTTAATGGTTTCTTTAATGTCAGGTGCTGAAATTTGGACACCCGTGCTTGTATCCCAAAACAGATGTTGGTCTTCGCTACCATAACGCACAAGCGTACTGATCAGTGTCTGTCCATCTTCAGAAAACGCCAATGCGCTGGCATTTCTACCGTGCCCTGTGGCGAAAGTAGAGAGATATGTTCCCGTTGCGGTGTCCCACTGATGAATTGTACCATCCCAGCTGCCAGTTAAGGTAGTGTTACCATCAGGGGAAATTGCTAAGGCTTCATGTTGATCCGTATGTTTTGTGTAAATGGATTGAAGGCGTTTGCCAGTGGCTGTATCCCATACATGGAGGTCTTCGTTTTCACCATTCCAAGACCGCCAATCGAAACCGATGAAGGTTTGGATATCCGGAGCGAACACCAAGTGTTTCGGTGAACTTTTCTTTATAGTGACGTGTGACTGTGGTTTACCTTTCCGGAATGTATACGAAATGACTCCATCTATCGTACTACTGGCAAGCGTTTTCCCGTCGGGTGAAAATGTCAACCCTTCAATCCGACCACGTTTGTGGTCTCTCAGGGTTGAAAGTTTTCGTCCGTTTTCTGAATCCCAGACCCGCAGAATGCTGTCCCGATGCCCGCTCGCAAAGATTTTCCCGTCAGGTGAAAAAGCGAGTGCTTCGACAGCGTTTGGATACGTCACAGTTCTATGCTTATCAAGAGAAATTTGGAGTCTACGAATCAAGTTGTCCGTGTATGTAGTGTGGCGTTTAATCTGTTCACCGGTCTCTGTATCCCAGAGGATCAACGTGCTTTTCCATGTGTCGCCACTGACGACGGTTTTTCCATCGGGGGATACAGCAATGGCTTCAATTCCGCCCAAGTGTCCAGCAAAAACGGCAGTTTGTTTCCTGCTATCTATGTCCCACAATCGGACTGTCCCATCGAAACTTCCACTCGCGAGAAAGCTGCCATCTGCTGGGAAACCCAATGAGGTAACCCGACCCGTGTGTCCTGTCAGGAGGGTGAGTTCCTTCCCTGTCTGCGCATCGTATATCCAAATCCCGATGCCTGTTGCGACAGCGATGCGTTTGCCGTCTGGCGTATATTTGATGTCGTGTAATAAACCTTTTCCGAGTCGAAATTTGGCATGTTCAGGAAGCTGCCATTGATTATAATCTGCGTCTGTTTCCTCTGATTCTGCGTCTGCAACCGATGCCGAAACATTGTTAGGCTGCTGGTTGGCGGTATCACCTCTGCTTGGTGCATCAACATTTCCCAACTGCCTCCGAACATCCGGCTTGGATTCGAGGTTTAGCACAATAGGTGCCTCAATCAATTCCACCGTCATCTCTGATGCAGCATCGAAACTATACGGCTTTTGGAAACGCGACAAGTAGTGGCTACCAACACCTAACATTAAAAATACAACTGCCAACGTAGATGCAGCGAGTACCCACGGCACCAACGGTTTACTATTAGGTGGCGCGACCGGTTTCAGACGCGAAATTTCACGCATGATATTCTCTGTTAGATTCGGTGTGATCTGGAAATTGCCTAACGCCTCTCGGATCATCGGCTCCTCCTTTTTTAAACGTTGCCGCGCACGGTAGAGACGATTCTTAATCGCACTTACCGATACACCCAAGAACTCACTTATCTCTTCGTACGTCATCCCTCCAAGATAGTAGAGCGTGATGACGATCCGGTCACTCTCCTGAAGTTTGGCAAGCAATTTCTTGACGACTTCGCGCTCCGCTTCCGCGGTTGTCCGCGCGTTTTCCGCAATGACATACCCAGAATAACTCGCTTTTTCTAATTCTGCGCTGTTTGTATCTTCCAATGACTGTGTTGACAAACGTTTCTTACGCATCCACATCTTGCAGTAGTTCGCCGCGATTACATATAGCCAACCTGCAAACTTCTGCGGCTCCTTGAGCGTCGAAAGGTTCTGATACGCTTTCAGAAAGGTATCTTGCGTAATCTCTTCGGCGACATGAAAATCGCCAGTTCTCCGCCACGCGAGGGCATGCACCGGTTTTTGGTGTTTTTTTACAAGCGCGGAGAACGCAGTATCATCACCGTCAAGGACGCGTTGAATGAGTTTAGCATCGTCGTTTTTCATCGGGCACCTCTCGAAAAGGAATGTTCATCATTTTGTGTCCATCATTAATGATGCTACTTGAAATAAAAAAGTCTCACAATTCCGTCGATTCTTGATTGTGAACTTCGCCGATAGATACGAGAACATGTAAAGGAGGTTGAAAATTCTATTTTTTTACAGATAGTGAGAGGCAGGAGGATTGTATCCGTGTCGCTCAATCTGCCGCTTTCTGTTAATGGAATTATACCATAAATCCAGCGAATAGCGCATATACTTTGAGTTGCGGACTCTCTGTTTTCTATAGACTTACCTCCAGATTTATGATAACCTATCTACACAAAAAACACAGCACAGCCTTATTTATACTGAAACCGAAAAATAGATAGACATATTCGTAGCATGATGCAC
>JAAXHI010000077.1:0-1184 GCA_012270875.1 Candidatus Poribacteria bacterium
CGCATCGCCAGACATTACATGAAAACTGGTAATGTCCGATCAACATTTAGAAATGGTATAACAACTGTTTGGAGCGCGATAAAGGTGTATCAGTGAAAACGATGGAAACGTATTCTGAAAAATTTGCCGAACAGGGTTATCTTGTCGTGAAATCGGTACTACACGAGGCGGATCTTGCTCCGTTAATTGCTGTTGTTTCTGATGTCGTTGATAGGCGTGCCACCGAACTCTATAACGAAGGCGTAATCTCTGATACCTATGAAAACCTGCCTTTTGAACACCGTTGGCATGCGATCCTAAAGGCGTGTGATCGGGAGAACGAGGTCTTTGGCTGGCATACGCTTGTCTTTAGTGAGGCACTCTTTAATTTGATAACGCATCCGAAGGTGCTGGACGTGCTTGAGCGTCTTATCGGTAACGATATTCAATTCAACGGCGATTTTTGGGTGCGTCCGAAGCGCCCGAACGAAAAACTGACGACACTGCCGTGGCACCAAGACAGTGCGTATATGCCGAACACTGAAAACGATACGCATCTCACTGTATGGCTACCCTTAGTCGATGTCAAAACCGCGAACGGTGCTTTGCAATTCTTGCCCGGAAGCCACAAAGCGGGTTTACAGACGTATCACCGGGTCCCCGGCGAAGCATTTGCCGTTCCTGTACTCCCACCTACCGCATCCCATACCGAGATTGATACTTTAGAGATGAAAAAAGGCGACCTGCTCGTTTTCAACAATCTGGTCTTTCATCGGTCGCTTTTCAACCGCAGTAATATGATCCGTTGGTCAGTAGATTTTCGATTCAGCCCGACGGGCACCTCATTAGACGGACTCTGGCACGAAGCGATTGCCTGTCCCGCTCGTGCGCGCGAAACTCAACGATGTCCAACGTCATGGCAGATTTGGCGTGCCCAATGGGAAATCAGTCCACACAAGGATCGTTTTGTTTAGAGGATATGCCTAACGGCTCTGTTTTAATCGGAAATTGTATTTTTCTGTTTTTTGTGTTATAATTTTCTTTTAAATATAACACAAACAAGAATGTGTCGTGCAGAAGTCAGTGAATGGACGCAGTTCACCTGATTGTCTCACAATACATAGGAGGTTACTTTGTTGAACGCAAGAATTATAACAATTACGCTCGGTGTGATGCTCATGTTGAGTATCAGTCTAACCGGTTCC
>JAAXHI010000077.1:1266-8032 GCA_012270875.1 Candidatus Poribacteria bacterium
GACGAGTGGGTTGAAATTCCGAAACGGATCGGTGAATTTGAAGAACTTACCTTTGCCCATTGGGTTAAATCCACAGGACGAGAGGGCGCATGGCGTGTTTCTTCAACGTCAACGGTTGGAAAGCAGGCGACATTCACTACCAGATGCACCCGAATAATAAAGTTGAGTTCTCTATTCACAGTAACCCAGGTGGGAACGACACTTTTGCAAACTTTATGTTGGCAGGTGACCAGATGGACAAATGGGTCCACATCACAACCGCCTATAGTTCAAAAGAGAAAAAGATTCGTTTCTACGTTAACGGCGAACTTGATATCGAAAACGATTGGGGTGGGAATCCCGGTGTCCTTGACCCTGCTCGGATTGGTGACTGGAATCAATCAAGACAGTGGGAAGGGTTGATAGACGAGTTCATCATCTTCAACACTGTTCTCGACGAAGGCGATATCCAAGCCGTTATGGATGATGGTTTGGAAACAACGCTCGCTGTAGACGCAAAAGAGAAATTGGCTGTTACATGGGGGAGCCTGAAAAAATAAGATAGATGCAATCCGCCGATCGCTATTATCCTAAACATGCTGCCTATAGCAAATCAGTAGTGATCGAAAATTTCTATCAGAGGTCTGAGGTGTCCGCTAATCCTGGGTGGGCATCTCCTCTCGTGGTAGCAGGGTAGGTGATACATGGACTTAGGACTCAACGGAAAACGCGCAATTGTTACGGGTGGTAGTCGAGGCATCGGTAAGCAGTGCGCGCTTGCCCTCGCACGAGAGGGGGTTCATGTCTGTATCGCTGCCCGAACCCAAGACACGCTAAATCAAGCACTCACAGAAATCAATCAGACTGGACCTAAAGGGCACGCCGTTGCTGGCGATCTAACCACACAAGCGAATTGTGAAAAGGTGGTGCAGGCGACAATTGCTCGCTTTAGTGGCGTTGATATTCTGGTCAACAACGTCGGTGCTGCTCGGAATACTGATATTCTGGAGCTATCACCGGAATTGATTGATGATGCCCTCGCATTGAAAACTTACAGTTATCTACGAATGTCCCAACTGGTTATTCCGTATATGAAGGAAAATCGGTGGGGTAGAATTATCAATATCGCAGGTTCAGCAGGCACAAGTCCTACCCGTGGGAATATACCTACCGGTGCTGCGAATATCGCGATTCTCAACATCACACGCGCGCTCTCCGATGCGGTTTCGGGGCAGGGTATCTTGGTGAATACCGTTTGTCCGGGATTGACGAATACCGGTCGCGCGCGGACGCAGCAAGGCGCGAGAGCCGAGCGCGAAGGACGCGATGTTGAGGAATTGCTGCAAGCACTCGGACAAGAACTTCCCGCCGGTCGCATCGCGGAACCCGAAGAGGTTGCGAATGTCGTGACATTCTTAGCCTCTGAAGCCTGTTCCTATATGTTTGGGACTGCGCTTTATATGGATGGTGGCAAACGACGCGCCACACCATAAGAATAGCAGAACCTCTACGAACAAGATTTGATATATCCATTAACCTATGGGAAAGATTTTACTCATCTTATTCGGGATCTTCATCTTTGTTGTATGTATCCTGATTCTCTTCCAAATTCTGCAAGTAATTTTTGCTTTCGTCTTTTCTGTCGCGCTGTTCATCATTGTTGTCGGCGGCGCGTTCCTAATCCTTAGAAAGATTTTTAATGGATAGAAGGTGCTACTTTGTGGTATATGGAATGAATGTCGAGAACCGAACCATCTTTGAAAACGATAATCTTCATGTGCTTCGTGGGCTTGACACAGATTCTATTGACCTGATTTATCTGGATCCGCCCTTCAATTCCAGCCGAACTTTTGAGGCACCCGTAGGCACCGAAGCTGCAGGGGCAACGTTCAAGGACTTTTGGACGTTGGACGATCTCGATGATACATCCCACAGTGAACTCGTGGAGAGAGCACCCGAACTCTATCACACGATCAGTGCTGCGGAGTTCAGCCATGGGAAATCCATGAAAGCCTATCTCATCATGATGAGTGTTCGGATGCTGGAGTTGTTCCGAATCCTCAAACCGACTGGGACGCTCTATCTCCATTGTGATGATAACGCCAGCCATTATCTCAAAATGATGATGGATAGTGTTTTTGGAAAAGATAATTTCAGAAATGAGATTATCTGGCAACGGGCGATAACCACTAAAGGAAACCTCAAAAAAGGGTTAGCACGGGATTCCGATAGTATCTTCCGGTATTCAAAAAGCGATACGTATGTCTGGAACGTTGAGGCAGTCACGATTCCCTACGATATGTCGAATTTGGACGAGAAAACAAAACGCCAATATTATTGTGTTGAACCAGAAACCGAACGACGTTTTTCACTCACTTCTATAACCGCACAGAATTATGATCCCGGTTCCCATCTGACTTACGAGGTGATGGGAGTCGTTAGAACGTGGCGTTGGGCGGAAGACCGGATGCGCAAAGAGATTGAAGCCGGACACATCGTTCAAACGCGTCCGGGAAATGTGCCACGCTATAAGCGGTATCTTGATGAACAAAAAGGCAAAAGACTAAACAATATCTGGGTAGATATTCCAAATCTAACAGCCAGAAGTAAGGAGCGTATTGGATACCCTACACAGAAACCGATTGCTTTGTTAGAACGCATTATTGGGGCGAGCAGCAACCCCGATGATATGGTACTTGATCCGTTCTGTGGATGTGCCACCACATGTGTGGCTGCTGAACGACTACAACGCCAGTGGATCGGTATAGATTTAAGTCCCAAATCGTATGAACTCGCGCAGTCGCGTCTTGAACAGAGCGGTATTATCAAACCGGTCATCCACCGGAAAGACAGTCCTAAGTCTACAGACAAAGGAGTACTGAAATGGAAAAGTTGATGAGGTTTAAAATCGCAATCACGGTGATAACAGCTGTTGTGTTGTTATTCTATACAACAAGTTTACCTGTTGATGCGAAACGCGATAAAGAGTACGTTGCAAAACAGATTAGAAACATTAAAATAGACGGGAAACTTGATGAATGGGAACGCGCCGAAATTGTTGCCTTTGACGAATTGAAGGATGTCGGTGGCGGTATCCCGAAAGCCAATGATTTTACTGGGCAAGGTAGAGTCGCATGGAGTGCCCAAGACCCGACCCGTATCTATTTCGCCGTTGAAATCACCGACGACGAGCTCCAAGATGTCAACCCTCCTGATGCCAGATGGTGGGAAGATGATAGCGTCGAGTTTATGTTTGATTTCGACAACGGGATGGTCAGGGAGAGCCTGGTCCAGTGGACGCTCGGTGCTAACGGCAAGGATCTATCCGCCGCTGCGTCGAAGGATAACACCGAATGGGTGTTGATCAAGAAAGGGAACGATTACGTCTACGAAGTCGCTATCGACCCGACAAAACCGCGCGGCAACCCTGCGTTTGCCAACCCGGGGAAAGGCAAGAACTTCAAAGCGAAAGTTGGATTAACAATCGGACTCAGTTTCCACATGAACGATTGTGAGAACGGCAAACGCGAACACCAGATCGGGTGGATACCCGGCGGTGCATGGGATGGTCTTGCTTATGGAGACCTCACTTTTGATGCCGAAATATTAGCCGTTGCACCTGCAGGCAAACTCGCAGTGGTCTGGGGTTCCCTCAAACAGTAAAAGCCGTCAGCCGTCGGCAATCAGCAGTCAGTAAGAGGGGTTAGATATATCAAAAATCTCTTTACCGATTGCTGAAAGCTGATAGCCAATTGCTATTTAAGCATGCCAGAATCTCGTACCTCCTTTACATCTGGAATCACGTTCCGCGCACTTCTGATTGGTACGCTCCTTGTTATCGGGAACGCCTACTGGCTCGCCTACGCTGCGGAGATGATTCAGCCGCAGTTCCTCCTCAACTTCGTCTCGCTTTTCTTCAATGCTATTTTTACGCTTTTCGCTGTTATCGGTTTTAATCTTGTTTGGCAAAAACTCTCCCCGCGTAACGCGCTAACCCCGCAGGAACTTCTTGTTATCTATATCATGGTTGTCATGGTATCCACCATTGGTGGGCACTCGATGATGACCTTTTTGATTGGGACGCTCGCGCATCCGTTCCGATTCGCTACACCCGAAAATGAATGGGCATCTCTCTTCTGGCGTTACATCCCGACATGGTTTGTGCCTGAGGACTACGCATTAGATGCCTATTTTAAAGGGGGTTCGACTTTTTATCTTCCGAAGCATCTACAGGGTTGGCTGGTGCCGATCCTCGTCTGGACAGGGTTTGTCGCGCTCCTCTGGTTCACATTGATATGTCTTAACACCATTATCCGTGTCCAGTGGACAGAGCGTGAAAAGTTGGCGTATCCGATCATCCAGTTACCGCTCCAGATGGCGCAGGGACGCAAAAGTTTTTTCAGGAACGGCACGATGTGGATCGGTTTTTCGGTTGCCGGATTTATTGAACTTCTCGCAGGGTTGAGTTACCTATTCCCTCAGGTCCCCTCTATCCAACTCAACTACTATTCAATCACGCATCTGTTCACGGACAAGCCGTGGAATGCTATCGGATGGATTTCGCTATCTGCCTACCCGTTTATTATAGGATTGACCTTCTTTGTGCCTTTAGATATTTCGATGTCAGCGTGGTTTTTCTATCTATTTGGCAAAGCGGAGCGGATTGTTCGTATCGGGATGTTGGGTGAAGGTGAGCTCTATTTTGCGGAACGTGCAGGCGGCGCATGGCTTACTGTCGGTGCGCTGGCGTTGTGGGGGACCCGGAAGCATCTGCGGGATGTCATCAAGAATTGTTGGACAACCCAAAAAGCGTTTGATGATTCAAACGAACCGATGCCTTACCGCGTTGCTGTTGGCGGGTTAATCATCGGGGGCATCGCGCTTACGCTGTTTTCGGTGAAAGCAGGCATGTCCTTAGGAGGTTTACTCGGCTTCATTGTGATTTTCGCCTTGATGGCACTCGGTGTGACGCGGGTCCGCGCCGAATTCGGTCCGCCATCGCACGAAATTCTTGCACTTGATCCAGCACGATTGATGGCGGTCACTTTCGGACCGCGGTTTGTCGGCACGGGTAATCTTACAATTATTTCGTTCTACTATTGGCTCAATCGGCTTAACGTTTCGCATCCGATGCCGAATCAATTGGAGGGGTTCAAGCTTGCGGAACGCTCAGGTATAGATAGTCGAAAACTGGTTTGGGTGATGATGTTTGCAATCGTCATCGGTACGCTCGCCTCGTTTTGGGCGTTTCTCTATCTACTCTATGAAACGGGTGCGCTGGCGGTGCATGGGTATATCGTCGGTATCGGCAACGAAGTGTTCGGGAGACGTTTAGAACGGTGGATTAACAACCCTACCGGTCCGAATTGGGATGGGACACAATCCATGGGGATCGGCGCAGCGATGACGTGGATCCTCTATTTCCTGCGCCATAAATTTATGTGGTGGCCCTTCCATCCGATCGGGTATGTGATGACCGCTGCAGCGTGGGGCGGACTCGCCGATTTCTGGTTCTCTGTTTTCCTCGGTTGGCTGGTGAAGTTCATCATCCTTGCAGTCTTCGGTCTACGGGCACATCAACGCGCAATCCCGTTTTTTTTGGGCTTAGTGATGGGCGATTATGTGTTCGTGGGGATGTGGGCACTGCTTGGGACGCTGTTTAATATCCCAACATACGTCCTCTGGTCACCTTAAGACGGCTCGTCCTCTTCGTTTTTCCCGTTTTCGGCATCGTGTGCTTTCAACACCTCTTCAAGCGTTACACCCTCTCTTTGCGCTTGCAGCAACTCACGATACACTTCTGCTCTGCCTTCTACTTTACCTTCTGCTTTACCTTCTGCTTTACCTTCTGCTTTACCTTCTGCTCTGCCTTGCGCAAGGATTTTGTCTTTGAATAGTTTTGCATACCCTAACATGATAACCTCCCATATATGTGCTAATATAAAGAACCAGCCGACTATTAACGTCATTAGAACCGCAGTTCGTGTTAGTACCGTTTCACCTAAATGTTGCCAAGCCCAATCGGTGAAAAATTCAATTAAAACATTGGCAATGACTAAACTGGAAAAAGTCCAGACGAATACATTAAACCACTTACGAGGGATTCTCACTAACGAAACATAGTCATTATTTCCGTTTTGATTCATAAGCGAACTCAGGTCTAAACACGTATACAAGACCACTAATAGCAACACGGGTAATCTATACTACTGTGGTATCAGTTTCTTCGGTTGTGGATAGGACCGATGTTTGTTTTCTTCTTCTTAAAGTGTAGTAAAAAGTATATCATAGATTCCGCGAAAAATCAAAAGTTTTTGGGCTGTCTAAGGTTCCTGACTCGCCAATTTGACATCTCCGTAAAAATTTGCTATACTTTCCACTATTCAATTCATAGGAGTTATATCTGAATGTACAACCTACATGGAAAAGTCGCTTTGGTGACGGGGGCAGGAGGCAAAAACGGCATCGGACGCGCGATTGCGACCCGCTTGGCGAAAGAAGGTGCTGATGTCGCTGTTAACGACGTTACTGAGCATCCGTATGCTGCTGATGAGAAAGAATGGCAAGGCTTACCCGATGTTGTCCGTGAAATTGAGGCGATGGGACAACGTGCCATCAGCGTCGTCGCGGACGTTGGGGACACGGAACAGGTAAAAGAGATGGTGGACAAGACCGTCGCGCATTTCGGTAAAATTGATATTCTCGTCAACAATGCCGGAACGATCGCCGGTAAAGATCGTGTGCCTGTCGTAGATTTGGCTGAAGCAGATTGGGATAGAGTACAGCG
>JAAXHI010000077.1:8043-13287 GCA_012270875.1 Candidatus Poribacteria bacterium
ATTATCAATATGTCTTCTGTTACAGGGAAACGCGGGTCGGCGCGCTTCGCTGCGTACAGTGCCTCGAAATTCGCTGTGATCGGCTTCACGCAATCGCTCGCGTGTGAACTCGCACCTTATGGTGTTAATGTCAATGCTATTTGTCCCGGACTTGTGGACACAGAACGCGTCACACATCTGGCATCTGTGCTAATGCCTGATAATCTTTCCGCTGACGAACAACTCTCGGAATACACACGCCAATCCGAGGCAAATGTACCCTTGGGGCGACTCGCCGAGGGAGCAGATATAGCCAAGATGGCTGCTTTCCTCGCCTCAGACGAAGCCGCTTATCTCTCAGGGGTCTCTATCACCGTTTCAGGCGGTACAGTGATGGACTAAAAAATTAACGCAAGATGCGTTGATCGCTGAGGTCTTTTCCGCCGACTGTTTTGACGATGGATGCGCCACGCCACTCCTTGACTTCCAGTTCATGGAAGGCGTTAACGATGTTGTATTGCGTCGGTAGGTCTTCCCAACGGGCTTTGTGGAATTGCACTGTTCCTTCACCACGCCAATGTTCTTGCACAACCCGGTTCGGTGTACTCGCAGGCGTTAGTACAGCGTAGGCGACATCCGCGGTTCCCCATTCACCCGTTCTTGGCATGTATTTATAGTGGAGTGTGCCAGTGAGGGGTTGTTCGCCACTCGGTTGTTGCGGTGGTGAAGCGGTGGGTTGTATCGGAACCTGTTCTGTTGCTTTCACGTGCATGTCCATAAATTTAAAACCCATCCAGCTGGCAGTACAATGTGTCTCGCCATTAAACGTCAGCGGGTCTGGCAGTTCACAATAGATTTTGGAGAAACCTAATTCTTCACGTCCTGTCAGAATCGGATCCGTCAGATTTTCCCAGAGTACCGTCAAAAGCGATCCCGTCGCTCGGTCTACCTCGCCGTTAAAAACCGCTGGGAAACTCACGCCGAGCGTATTATAGCCGCGTCCCGCCAACCACTCAATTTCTTTCATATAGCCTCCGGACACGGAGACCACGGGTTCACCGTTAAGCGAGAAACCCGGCGGTAGAAAAGCCTCAAGTTGTTCGCTATTTGTTAGGAAACTCACAGAAACTGATGTCGATTTCGGGTTATCTTTACACTCAAATTTTCTGCCATCGGGTCCGTATCTCGGTCCCGTCCTCGGTCCAAAATGCGTCGGCATCCGATACATTGCGGTCGGATCAAACTTATATCCCATCTCATTCCCTCCATATTGTGATATATTTTTATTCTATCAATATGGCGTAGAATGTCAAGCATTATAGTGAAGTTTATCGGAGTGATTCGGTTTTAGTATATTAGCGTTCAGTTGTCAGAAAGGGCCGGAATTCGGAGATCCCTCCTATAGGAGAGATGTGCAAAAGATTGACACCATCCAAGAACTATGGTAGATTTTGCAATTACCTATACAACAGAAGATGAATGTCTCAATAAAAAAGAGAGGAAAAATATGATAGAAAAACCGATCGTATTTTACAATAAAGGGCAACAACTGAATGGGATATTACATGCCCCAACAGGTTGCAATGCTCCGTGTCCGGCAGTCGTTTTCTTCCATGGATTCACAGGGACGAAGGTTGAACCGCATAGGATATTCGTTAAAACAGCGCGAGCACTTGCCAGTATCGGGTTTTACGCACTTCGCTTCGATTTTCGGGGTTCCGGGGACAGTGAGGGTGATTTCTCGGAGATGACCATCGGTGGTGAGATTTCAGACGCTATCAAGTCGATTGATGTCCTCACCGCTATGCCGGGTGTAGATACTGAACGGATCGGCATTCTCGGATTGAGCATGGGTGGCTGTGTGGCGGCGTTTGTCTCTGGGCAAGATGTACGTGTGAAGTCAACTGTGATGTGGGCACCGCTTTCGGATGACCCACCAGATCGGAAACAGGAAATCTTGGAGATGTCCAAGTACACGCCGACACCAGAGGAGATCGCGCAATCAAACGCGAACGTTGTTGGAAAGTCGTTCTACGAGGAACTCCCTAAACTATCCCCTTCGGCTACTATTCAGCAGTTTACGGGACCGCTCCTCGTGATTCACGGCAGTGGTGATGAAACCGTACCGGTTTCCCATGGGAAACGTTATTACGAATTGATGCGCGAACGCGACGCTTTGACAGAACTCGAAATTATTGATGCGGCAGATCACACCTTCAATACTGTCGGTTGGGAGCAGGCAGTCATCGCTAAATCGGTCGAGTGGTTTCAACGGACATTGGCATAGATTATTCGGACGCAAGGCTGATACGGATTGCCTCAAGTGCTACTGCGGCATCTTCCAAATTCGGTGGCTGATCGGCAGCATCACGAATTTCAGAGAGCCATAACGCCTGCAGTGTTGGTTGCGGTGAATCTGGAATTACGATCGGTGTTACACCAGTGGGTGTCGTACAGTGCCACTCGCCGCCTGCATCGCTGATCGTGCCTTCAGTGAGAACGTATCGCTCATGTTCCTCTGCTGCGTTAATTGCAATACCGCCTGCCCATGTCCACTGTCCGATGCCACCACGTTCAAACTCGACGGTGAGTGTGTTAACAAACCGGTCGTATTGTCCATTTTCCCTTAAGCCTTCATAGGCAGCACTCTTTTTAACGGACGTAGCACCGCCGAAGAAATCGACAATCGGATAGATATGGTAGATGAAGAAGTGGGCGGGTGTTCCTGACACCGGCAGATTGAAAAGGATCTCAGGACGGGAACCGCGACCGGGTGTGAGGCGTACGAAAGAGGTGAGCAGCAAGTCGCCGAGTTCGCGTATCTTCTGCTTGAGTGCCTTGTGAGTGTTGGAGACCACCTCTGGATGTGAGACCCGCAGTACACGACCCCGTTTTTCGGCAAGTTTCAACGCCGCTTCGCCTTCATCAACATCACTGGCGAGTGGATATTCCACAAAGACATGTTTATCGGCTTGCAACGCCGCAAGGACAATTTCGCCGTGGCTATCGTTGTGCGTACAGATAACAATACCGTCTATATCCTCCCGTTCAATAAGACGGTGCCATTCAGAAACAAAAACTGTCCTGTGTTCTGTAGCAAGATGGCTCCCTGTCTGTTCGTTTCTGGAAGCGATTGCTACGAGATCCACGGTTTCCATAGCGGAAAATCGCGCGAGATGGTGGCGCGCCATCCCGCCTGAACCGATGATTCCGATTTTAATTTTAGCCATATTTTCTATGAGACGAACGCAAGATTCTTGCGCTCGCTTATGGGATTGAAAAGTTTGACTGGAAGAATGGAAGAAAGGAAGGATAGGTGCCCCACGCTTCCAACCTTCCACGCTTCCAACTTTTGCGTCTATCCTTCCATTCCTATGCCCATCCTTGACTTTCGCCACCGACACGAGCGGCACTAATTTTCTCATAGTAACCGCTTTTACGATAAGCCGTCAATGGATGTGGATCGCGTCCCATCTCTAAGCGCACCTGCTCTAAAAGCGGATTCACATCTGTCTCATAAGCGCGTTGGAGGATAGACTCCGCTTCAACCAAGTCGGCTGTGTCCTGTGCGACCACCAGTGCTTCCCGATCAACGAGCAGTGCTTTCGCATACGCCTTTTGCAGATTACAGACGGATTGGATACTCGCTTCCACCTTCGGCTTCAAGTTATGGCTCTGATCAATCATATAGGCGATGTCGGTTTCTGTATCGGGATCGAGTTCGGCAGCGACCAATTCGGTATAAATCAAGAAAAGTTCCTGCGGATTGATAGAACCGACTGTGAGATCGTCGTCGGCGTATTTCCGGCAGTTGAAGTGGAACCCACCGAGCTTCCCTTCGTCAATCAGATAAGCCACGATGAACTCAATATTCGTGCTTTGTGGGTGGTGTCCCAAGTCGATGAGGACCTGTGCTTTCTCACCGAGTTTCGTCGCCATGAGGTAGGCGGTACCCCAATCGGGGAGGTCGGTATGGTAGAATGCTGGCTCAAAGAATTTATATTCGATAAGCATCCGAGTGGCATCTGGCAGCGCGTCGTAGACTTCGGCTAATGCTTCCTCCATCCACTGTTTACGTTTTCTGAAGTTCGACTGACCGGGAAAGTTGGTGCCGTCGGCGAACCACAAACTCAGCAGATCGGAACCTGTTTTTTCCATAATATCGACACATTCCAGCATGTGATCAATGGCGAGTCGGCGAATATTTACATCTGGGTTGCAGACGCTTCCGAGTTTATACGCCTGATCTTGGAAGACATTTGGGTTAATCGCACCGATGCCGACACCGACATCCGCGGCGTACTGTTTCAATGCTCCCCAATCGTCGGTTTTATCCCAAGGAATGTGGAGTGCGACGGTGGGAGCGATACCGGTGAAGCGGTGAACAGTGGCTGCGTCTTCCAAACGTTCCGCAGCATTCCGCGCTGCACCGGGCTGTTCAAAGACTCCAAATCGGGTGCCGGAATTACCGTAACCCCACGACGGCGTTTCAATGTGTTGTTCTTTGAGATGCGCCTTGACTGTTTCTATCTGGATTCCCTGTTTTTCTAACTTTTCGGCTAAAAGATTATAAGCGAGATTACTCATGCTGTTTCATTCCTTTCGTGAATGGTTTTCGGTTGTCAGTTCTTGAAATATCTGTACAAGTTTTTCCTGCGTAGCGTTCGGGTCCTCAATGATGATGCGCGCGCCACCGATAACGTCCATGAACCCCAATTCACGCGGATATCGAGGGACCACGTGCAAGTGATAATGTGGGATGCTCGCGCCGGAGGCATCCCCCATGTTATAACCGACATTGAAGCCGCGTGGCTGATAGGCGCGCGTCAACACTTCAAAACAGAGGCATTGGAGTTCGTGAAGTTCTTGAACCTCTTCCTGATTCAACTCCCGTACATCAACAATATGCCGATTCGGAAAGATTAAGAGGTGCCCCGGACTGTAAGGATAGAGATTTAGCGAGATCGTAAAGTGCTCGGTTCGATGTACCTCAAGTCGTTCGACTTTATCATTTTTTTCGACGATCGCACACAGAATACAGGGGACATCTGGTCTGTTTTTTCCTTTGGCATAAGGCATCTTGTTCGGTACGAAGAGGTTGTGTCGCATGGAAGCGTTTCCTGTATTTTCTATAGCGCGCCGTGTCACATAAATCAGGCGACACCCATTTGTATAGCAAGTTTCGGCTTGCAGGCTACGCCGAAAATGATTATATTTTTTACGACATATATGATATACTATTTCTGCAAAGCATGCAAGCACATA
>JAAXHI010000100.1 GCA_012270875.1 Candidatus Poribacteria bacterium
TTTTCCTATTACTGTATCGCTTTAGGACTTGTTTCGCTCTTAATTGCCTTAACCCAGTAAGTCGCAACGCACCCAAGAATCTTCTGATTATAGTGCCGCACCTCTGGCACAACGCCGATACCATTCAAGATGTCGCAAATCTTTCTATCGTCTTGCAGCGTGTTTCGGATCCATTTTCTTCCAGTACATCTATAAATCAGCGTGGCGAGATACATCTGCAACGGTTTGAGTCTGAAGCGTTTGAGATAACGGAGTGGGAATCCGAAGCCGTGTCCAGAGACAGCAAGTGTCCCACCCGGTTTCAAGACGCGTGCGAGTTCAGTCAAAGCAGCTTTGTCATCAGGGACGTGTGGCATGACGAGAAAACAGGTTACGAGATCGAAAGTTTCGTCTGCGAATGGCAATGTCGGGAGTGAAGCACGCAGTAAGGTTGGTGTTGCAGTCGGCTTTACTAATTCTTCGATTTGAGAGCGTCCAAAGACCAAAAAGGTCTCATCTATATCGACACCGATGAGCAGTTTCGGTGCATCGGCGGAGAGTGCGACAAGAAGGTTCCCCGGTCCACAACCCACATCTAATACCTTTTTGCTGTTGGCATTGATGTCCAAATTATCAAGTTGTTTCCGTGTTATGCCGTGTTCTAATTCGTGGTAAGCGTTCTGGATATAGGCACGGTGCCACTCTGTCACGCGACTTCTCTCCACAATAAAGAATTAACCCATCAATGAATTAAGGGAATTGCCCAGTTATTGTCTCGACCACAGTCGGTATTACAAAACCCGCTGATAAATCTCGTCCAATTTCCGAATAGATGTCTCGCTGTCGAATTTTTTCTGAACAGTCGAGCGAGCATTCTTACCCAACACCGCTGCAAAGTCAGGTTCCGTTAACACCCGATGCAGTGCTGCCGTTAACGCTTCTGGATTTTGGGGTGGAACCCGGATACCGTTCTTCTCATTCTCAATCAAATCTACGATGCCACCGACATCTGATGCGATGCACGGCATCCCGATCCCCATTGCTTCGATGAGTGCGTTTGGTGAGCTCTCGTGTAGTGAGGGCAGCACGAAAACATCTGCCGTCAAAAGCACAGAAAAGACATCCTCACAAAAACCTGGGAACGTTACGTGTGCCGAGAGTCCATATTCTTCCACGAGTGTCCGGAGTTCTGCCGCCAATTCACCCTGACCGAGAAACGTGCATCGCCATGCGACATCTTGCTGTTTGAGTAAATTCAATGCCTCAATCAGGTACCGATGCCCTTTTTCGGGTGCGAACCGTCCGACGCTGACAATCAATTTTTCCGCAGTCTCAGACACTTGCGGCTGTGCCCACATCTGAGTCGGTAGTTCTAATAGGTTCGGGATGCTAAAAATTTTTTTGTCTGGATACAGTTGACAGAGGTAGCGTTGAATCGACTCCGAATTCGTCAAGAGTATATCGGCGGTATTGTAGATAAGTTTTTCGGTAAGCCAGAGCCGAAACTTACCGTATCTCGCATGGTAATCCCCGCGCTGGGAGGCGATAAACGGGATCTGCCGCCAAAAGCCGCATTTCCGGGAGAGTCCACAGAGGAAATTGGAATACCACAGCCAACTATGCACGATATCGGGTTGGAGTGCCTTAACAACACCAGCGATGGCGAACGCTTTTTCTAATAGATGCCTGCGTTTGTTTCCAGATGCGAGTGTGGTAACCTCTCGGACGCAAGGTATCGCGGCGAGTTCTGCTGCGCGTTCACCCTCGGCACGACTCAGCACAACAGATGCCTCATACCGCTCAGGTGGTAACCGCGCTAATGTCTTGAGTAGCTGCGATTCGGCACCGTCTTTTGTCATGGAGTCAATGACATACAGAATTCGCAATTTTTTATATTTCCTTGCGGTTCGTTTTTTTATATTTCCTTGCGGTTCGGTAGGATGGGTTTTGGAGATAATGTTCTTTTCCGTATTCCCGCCCTCCATTTCATTACGGGCTACATACACTTTCAAAAGGAAAAAAAGAAGAATCTACCAATACGTGTAGAGTAGGACTTCCCCGATGATGAGTTGCGCAACGAGTAGCCCGCCGACCCAATAGAGATCGGACAGCGGGCGATCCGTGAGGTGTTTGGCGACGGGAATAACGAAAAACGGCACCATGAAAATCCAGATACGCTCAACTTCCATTGTGAACCAGGTTGAGAATGTAAAATAGAGGAGTGTAATCAGGAAACCGATAACAAAAGTGTCAACGTTCTCATGCCGGAAAATCCACGGCGTGCGCGGCTGACCGATTTCCTGCTCAGATGAGAGCGACTCCTGCCGCCAGTCTCTTATCGTTGAAGCGAGTTGCCGAAGCCAGACCATTGTTATTGGAAATCCGACACCGATGAGGAAAGCGAATAGATTCGCTACACTCAGGTGGAAATAACGTCCGACACTCTCATAACCGCTCCCCATGCCGCTCTCGTCTTTTTTGATCGCTGCCCAGAGTGCTTCAATCGGACGAAATCCGGTCAGGACGAATAATAAAAGGTAAAATCCGATAAACCCGGAAGCCGCGAACAGCAAAACCTTAAGATACTGCACGAACCGTTTCCGCTCCAATAAGGGGATAACGCACAAAAACACGCCGACGACGACTGTCGAATACGTCATAAACATCCCGAGCGCGAGTGAGAGACCTGTGAGCAGACTGTAGGGACGCAACTCATACCATTTCTGGTCGGGTACAGTCTCTCGCTCACGTGCCATATAAAAGAGATAGACGCTTAAAATAGGGAACACGCTAAAGGGACCGTCCATCGACGTGCCGGTGAACATCACAAAGTTGGGGGTTATGAGAAATAGCAGAAGGGCATAACGGGCGACTTTTTTGCCGTAGAGCATCTCAGCAAGCCGGTAGATCGGTATCACTGTGAACGCGGTGAAGAGAATGGTGATTAATGATGCCGAGATTAGATTGTAACCGAAGAGTCCGCTAACATGCCATAAGAAAAGCACACCGCCGGGCGGATGCGTGCGTGTGTGTCCTGAAAGCGTATCAAACAGTTCAGGTTTGCTATAATCCCGAAGGAAATTGCGGATGCCGAGTTCGTCAACCCGCGGCACATCACCGTAATATTCCAATGAAGTCCGTGTATACGGTTCTAAGAGCGTTAAGATTCGCTCTTTCTGATCTTCTGTCCCAAATTCTCGGTATCCATCAATTTGGGCAACACCGATGTTAATCACGCAGAAAAGTGCAATCGCTATCCAGATTAAACGCCGATCAGACACTCCCGAATCAATGCATAGGTGGCGGAGATACAAGTAACACATCCATACGACGAGTGCAACAGGTAACGTCCATACGCTGAAGTCAAAACTCGGTTGGGCGTAAAGCGGCACAACATGATTGTTATACCCGACCGCGCCTAAGTCGAGTCCTGTCTCGCGCATGATATATTTCAAAAACAGATGGTAAAGACAGAAAAATAGCGCGAGCAACCCGATTTGGACCGGTATTGACTGAATCGCCTTTTGGTTGTGCTGTAATCCTTTCATTTTTAACCTTTTTAGCATAGCGTTTTGTTTCTCAATTGACTCGTCTCTCTTATTGCAAACGCATTCGCTGAACGCGTTCAAATACACTTCTATTATAACACACCCTCTCCTTTTTCAAAAAGGAATTTTTCATTGAGGAACGGGAGTCGGGAATCGGAGTTCCCTCCTACCAGAGAACAAAATATCTGATCGCTTGAGAAAAAAATGGATTTCGCTAAAATAGTGCAGGATTGTAATTCTGACTATACCAATTTGCGCATGCTTAGCATACGAAAGGAAAACTCATGACACAAACACCACCAGAAATGGAAGAACTTGATTGGAAGGACGGAAGGATGGACAGATGGAAGAAGCGTTTCCATCCAACCTTCCAGTCTTCCAGTCCGCCAATCCCACCAGCAAACAAAACGGTTCTGCGTAAATCCTATAAAACGCCGCTACCAATGCGTGTAAAGCAGGACTTCCCCAATGATGAGTTGCGCAACGAGTATCCCCGCGACCCAATAGAAATCGGACATCGGGCGATCCGAGAGGTGTTTGGCGACGGGGATAACGAAAAACGGCACCATGAAAATCCAAATACGCTCAACTTCCATTGTGAACAGTGTCGAGAATGTAAAGAAGAGGAGTGTGATTAGGAAACCGATAACGAAAGTGTCTGCGTGTTCGTGCCGGAAGATCCAAGAAATTCGTGATTCACCGGTTTGCTGTTCAGATGGGCAGGTGTTGTGTCGCCATTCTGTTATCGTTGAGACAAGTTGCCGGAGCCAGACGGTTGTTATTGGAAATCCAACGCCGATGAGGAAGGCAAATAGATTGGCAAAACTCAGATGGAAATAACGTCCAACACTTTCGTACCCCGTTCCCATACCCATCTCGTCTTTTTTGATCGCTGCCCAGAGTGCTTCAATCGGACGGAATCCGGTCAGGACGAATAACAAGAGGTAAAATCCGATAAACCCGGAAGCCGCGAACAGCAAAACCTTTAGATACTGCGCAAACCGTTTTCGTTCCAATAAGGCGATAACGCATAAAAACACACCGACGACGACCGTCGAGTACGTCATAAACATCCCGAGCGCGAGTGAGAGACCTGTGAACAGACTGTAGGGACGCAACTCATACCATTTCTGATCGGGTACAGTCTCTCGTTCTCGTGCCATATAAAAGAGATAGACGCTTAAAATAGGGAAGACGCTGAAGGGACCGTCCATTGACGTGCCGGTGAACATCACAAAATTAGGAGTGATAAGGAAAAGGAGGAGTGCGTAACGTGCGACCAGCTCGCCGTAAAGCATCCGAGCAAGCCGGTAGATCGGTATCACCGTGAGCGCGGTAAAGAGAATTGTGACTAAAGATGCGGATATGAGGTTGTAACCGAAGAGCCCACTGACATGCCATAAGAAAAGCACCCCGCCGGGCGGATGCGTGCGCGTGTGTCCTGAAAGCGTGTCAAATAGTTCCGGTTTGCTATAGTCCCTGAGAAACCTGCGGATTCCGAGTTCGTCAACCCGCGGCACATCACCATAATATTCCATCTCGGTCCGCGTGTACGGTTCTAAAAGCGTTAAAATCCGCTTTCTGTCGTCTTCCTCTCCAATTTCCTGGTATCCGTCAATTTGGGCAACGCTAACGTTAATTGCGATGAAACAGACAATCGCTATGCCGATTAAGCGTCCATCGGGCATACCCGAAAGAAGGTATTTGTGGCAAAGATATAGGAAACCGACACATACGACCAAGGCGGGCAATACCCACAAACTCAAGTCAAAACTCGGTTGGGCGTAAAGGGGCACAACATGTAGGTCATACCCAACTGCGCCAAAGTCAAGCTCCGTCTCGCGCATAATATATTTTAAAACCAGATGGTAAATACAGAAAAATAGCGCGATTAACCCAATTTGAACAGGAATCGATCGAATTGCTTTTTGGATGTGCTGCTGAAAACCCTTCATCTTTATCCCTACGAGGTTTTATCAGCCTCAGATGCCTGTAACTGCTGTGCTGCTTCCAATAGTGCGTTCGCTAAAAACTCTGGGTTGACCTCGTCTCTCCCGCGGAAGGTGCGGACGCGTTCACCCCGGACTTTTAGGACGGCGAGTTCTCTACCGCCCAAGTGGATGCCGACTTCAGCGTTGCGCGTTTCACCCGGTCCGTTGACTTCGCATCCCATCACTGCTACTGGCATGTTGATGTCGTGTTTCTCCAGAAGTTCTTCGACACCAGCAACGATACTCTCATAACCCGCATTCGGGTCACCACGTCCACAGAACGGACAAGAGACAACGTCTAACATGTCTTCCGCCATACCGAGTGCGCGTAGGAGTTCTTTCGCTGTCAAGACCTCCTCAACGGGGTCGCCAGTAATCGAGATACGGATGGTATCACCGATGCCTTCCATCAGAAGTGTCCCGATGCCGAGTGTCGATTTGACATGTGCACGCCGCGGTGTCCCGGCTTCCGTCACACCGAGATGTAAAGGGTACGGCACTTTCGCTGAAAGCTGACGGTTCGCCTCAATCATGCGAATCGGATCGCTTGATTTAACGGAGATGGCGATGTCTCTGAAATCGTGTTCCTCACAGATATTAATGTGCCGCATCGCGCTCTCCACTAACGCTTCGGCTGTCGGTGAGGGGTATTTATCCAACAGGTCCTTTTCGAGCGATCCTTCGTTGACTCCGATACGGATTGGGATATTCGCTGCTTTCGCTGCAGACAAAACCTCTGCAATCCGTTTCTCGTTCCCGATGTTACCGGGATTGATGCGGACTTTTGCTACACCGGCATCGACCGCAGCGAGTGCGTACCGGTAGTTGAAATGGATGTCCGACACTATCGGCACTGGTGCGCGTTTCACAATCGAACTGAGAGCCTTTGCGTCAGGCTCTTCTGGGACAGCGACGCGAACAATCTGTGCACCCGCTTCCGCACACCGTTCTACCTGTGCCAACGTTGCATCGACATCGTGTGTGAGTGTCGTCGTCATCGTCTGGATAGAGATCGGGCTGCCGCCGCCGATCGGGACATCTCCTACCATGATTTTACGTGTAAGACGCTTGTTGGTGAGTTGTATGAGTTCTTTCATATTTTTTTAATGGTTGTCAGTTATCGGTTGCCAGTTATCGGTTAAGAGTGCTTTTGTAACAACCTACTCAAACTTGGTGTTACAAGTGGACTTCTTAACGGACAGTCGATCACTGACAACTGACGGCTTTTAATGCCGTGATGAGTCTTTCGTTTTCTTGCTGTGTGCCGATTGTTATGCGGACGGAGTTTGGGTATCCGTAACCTGCCATTGGACGCACGATGATACCCTGTTTCAGAAGTACATCCGTGATCTCTGCTCCCGATGGTTCTACGTGCAACATAATGAAATTGCCTTCGGTTTGAATATAGTCGAGTCCCATGTCGTCAAACGCTTTATAGAGGAACGCTTTTCCGTCTGTGTTGCTTTTTCGGCTTTCCGTAACGTGATCTGTGTCTTTCAATGCGGCGCGCGCTGCGGCTTGCCCTACTAAACTGCAATTAAATGGCTGCCGTACCCGATTCAATGTTTCTATCAGCGCGGGTGGCGCGATGCCGTACCCGATGCGCAGCCCGGCGAGTCCATAAATTTTTGAAAATGTTCGAGTAATGATGAAGTTCCGTCCTTCCAACACATAAGGAAGGGTCTGAGGATAGTCCGAACGCGCGACATATTCATAGTAGGCTTCATCAAACACCACGAGTACATCCTCTGGTACCTGCGCCATAAACGCCGCTGTCGCGTCCGCTGTTACCATCGTGCCAGTGGGATTGTTTGGATTCGCGACGAAGATAACTTTTGTTTTGTCAGTAATCGCCGCTGCCATAGCGGGGAGATCGTGTGTATCATTTACCATCGGCACGACAACTGCTGTTGCGCTGCACAACTTCGTTACAAGGCTATAGACGATGAACGCTCCCGCTGCGTAGATGACTTCGTCGTCCGGCGCAAGGTATGCCTCACCGACCAATTGTAGCACATCGTTTGAACCGTTCCCTAAAATCAGGTGTTCAGTCGAAACACCGAGATGCGCTGCGAGTTCCTTTTTCAGATAATAGGCGTTACCATCGGGATAGAGATGTACCTGCGTAGCACTTTCCGCGATCGCCTGCACTGCTAACGGTGACGGACCCAACGGGTTCTCATTGGATGCCAATTTGATAATATCGGTGATCCCCAACTCGCGCTGGACTTCTTCAATCGGTTTACCGCCTTGGTACGGTTGAATCGTGTCAATACTCGGTTTCGGTTTTAGCATGGTGTCTTTTGTGTCTCAATTCGTCTGTATCTTGTTTAAGCACAATTGTATTATAGCACACCTCTCGTTTTTTGAAAAAGGAAATTTCGGAATTTGGAGATCCCGCCTATAAGAGATAGGGTGTGTAAATATTTTGGCAGCATTCTATCATAGAGAGGGTTTCACGCCGATAAATCTTGCGTCAGCACACATAGCACTCCGCTGGAGTGCGGGAACTTTGGGATTGGAGTTTCTATAGACATACCACGCCTCTGGCGTGAAGAAGTTTTTATCTGTAAAGACCTCTTTGCTCCAGCGGAGCAATATGTCTATAGAAAAAGACGTGTCCTCTCTCGCACTCCAGCGGAGTGCTATGTAAATAAACCTGTCCTATCCAAAAAATTAATCCTGTGACAAAAACTTTACACACCCTAAGAGATATGTTGACATTCAAATAATGCTTGTGTAAAATAGAGTGCGGTTCCAACAAGATTTCGACTGATCCAGTTCTTCTTTCAAAAAGGAGTAAGCACAATGGCATTTTTGAGACACATCGCACTGCGGACGAAGGATATGGAAGCCTCCCGCCGATTTTATGAAACCATCGGTTTTGAGTTTGTCGGTTACCGAGGACGCGGCGGACTCGACCTCTCCGACGGTACACTGAACATGACGATTATTCAATATAACGGCGAGGCACGTACAGCGTTTGAAGAAGGCACAGAGTTTATCCACTTCGGCATCATTGTTGAAGATTTGGCAAGCATCTATAACACGCTTCGCGAGGGTGGCTTTGAGTTGCTGATGGATAACGTAAAAAAAGGCGACGAAATCAGCACTGATAAACCGCCTGAACGCTCTTTCAAGGTAGCAGATCCAGATGGTAACGTTGTCGATATTACCTGCGCCACAGATGAATGGCGCGGTGTAAAAGTATGAAAATTTAATGTAGTATGTCATCCAAGTTCGCTTATAAAAATAAAGGTTATGGGTAATTTGGAACTCTGAGTTTCATTTAACCCATACGCTTGCACCTAAACCACGTTTTTTAAGGTGGCAACTTGGATCACAGATCGAATCTCAATCCTCCTGATCCAAACAAACTCCTACTTTTGCAGAATTATGCAACCGTTTCACCCCTAAGTAGCGTCATTATAGCACTATCGGAGGTGACTTATGAACAACACGGATACAGCATTAATTCAGTGCACCCTCAACGGTGATGATAACGCCTTCGCTGAACTTGTGAAAAAATATCAGAAACAGGTTCACGCGCTTATATGGCGGAAAATGGGTGATTTCCACATCGCCGAGGAACTCACACAGGATGTATTCCTGAAAGCCTATCAGAGGTTAGCGACCCTGAAGAAGCCACAGAGTTTCGCAAGTTGGCTTTATGTGATTGCCTCGAATAACTGTAGTACGTGGCTGCGTAAAAAGCGGTTGTGGACGCAGTCGTTGGAGGACACGAGTGGTACGCAGCTTGAAAAGGCGACATATTCTGGATACGTTATTGAGGAAAATGAGCGAGCAGCGGCGGAAGCACAGCGCGATGTCGTTAAAAAACTGCTGGCGAAACTGCAGGAGAGTGAAAGAACTGTCATGACACTCTATTATTTCGGAGAGATGACATGCAGAGAGATTAGCGAGTTCTTAGGTGTGTCGGTGGGCGCGATTAAGAGTCGTCTCGACCGCGCGCGGCACCGCTTAGAGGAGGAAGAACCGATGATTCGAGAAGCGTTAGAACATTTCCAAATCACACCGCATCTCACGGAGAATATCATGCGGGAGATTGCGCGTATCAAACCGATTGCACCATCTGGAGGTAAACCGTTCGTGCCGTGGGCAATCGCTGTTTCCGTGGTAGCAGTGGTGTTCCTAATGTTAGGTGTTGGTAGCCAATACCTTGCACATTTCCAGAAGCCTTATAGTTTCGATGCTGCGTCGGAGATGACAGTTGACATTATCGAGGCACCCTTTGTGCTGAACCTTGCATCGAAACCGGATGTGCGGGGGCAACTCGGAAACACCGACGCATCCGATAAGAACAACGTCTCTAACCAACAGCCTAATGAGGCGCCAGCACTGGTTGCAGAAGCGCAAGCGGACGAAACCGTCGAAAATTATTCGCAATGGAAATTGCCGAAAGCGGCAAAAGCGCGTTTGGGAAAGGGTGGCATTAATAGTATGCAGTTTTCACCCGACGGCACCCAACTCGCAGTCGGCACTGATATTGGTATGTGGCTCTATGATGTGAAAACAGGTAAGGAAATCTCTCTTTTCGATGGAGCATCTGACTCCGTCGCCTTTTCACCTGATGGACGTTTTCTGGCAAATGGCAGAAGAGAACACAGCAGATCCAGCATCCAGTTATGGGAAACAGCCACCGGACGTAAAATGGCATTGACCAATACGCCGGTTTCTGCCGTAGCGTTACAGTTCTCAGGAGATAACAAGACGCTTGTCAGCTTGAGTGGCTGGAAATACGTCCAGGATTCTAACCGAGGATACACAATTGACACATTAGATATTGAGACAGGTCAGGTAAATGTGAAGGCAGTACCAGTAGTTTGGCCAGAAAACCTTCAGAGGCACAGGCTTCCTGAAATTTATGCCCTCACACACGACAAATTTGCAATTGGAAAGCGAGATGGGAAAATTCGGTTATGGGACACAACCACCGGCAAAAAGTTACTCACACTTACAGGACATGCAGAAGAGATTGTGGATAATTCGCCGCGTGAGGTCTTAGCTTTGGCATTTTCACCTGACGGCACGAAACTCGCAAGTGGAAATAAGAATGCAACGATACGGCTATGGGATACCACCAGCGGTGACGAACTGACAACTCTCCGAAGACACACAGGCAAGGGGTGGACAACTGTCTTAGCATTTTCTGCAGACGGAAAAATGCTTGCCAGTGGAAGTACTAATAGTATGGTACAGTTGTGGGATGCTACTACCGGGGAATCGCGCGCCACGCTTACAGGTCATACGAATAGTATTACAACCCTCGCGTTTTCATTAGATGGTACTATACTTGCAAGTGCAAGTGCAGACGGCGCAATCCGGTTCTGGCATACAGAAACAGGAACGCCTATACTGCCCCACATCACTGGACATACAAGGCATGCAAAAGTGGCGGCTTTCTTTGAAGATAATTCCACGCTGGTAACTGCCGCTTTTAACGGTATAATCACCTTTTGGGACTTGGAGACATCAACCGTAAATCGTCAGACAATAGGGCATCGAGATTGGTTAATGGCATTAGCATTTTCACCAGATGGGACGAAGTTCGCGAGTCTCAGTGCAGATGCTAACTTGTTCTTCGAGCCAGGTTCAGGCCGTCCAACTCATATTGCGCCAAATCCAGATCAGATGATGGCAGATCAGATGATTCGTTTGACGGATGTCGGCACCGGACGTGTGTTGACTACCTTGATAAATCAGATTAACTCTACTCTCATCGCTTTTTCGCCTGACGGAAAAACGATAGCCTTAGGTAGTCCCGGAAAGATTCGCTTGTGGCATACAGAGACAAATGATCATATTGACATCAACCTCTCAGATCCGAAGGATGGTTTTCTCGTAAGTATTCTGTTTGAAGCCACAAGTTTGGCATTTTCACCCGATGGTAAAAAACTTGTCAGCGGTACCACAGCAGGAGATGTTCGGATGTGGGATGTGGAAACTGGACTCGCGTTAGCTAACTTGATAGAACAGCATCCAGATAGCAAAATAGAGAAAGACGATAACGGAAAGGCTATTAGGATAACCTATGGAAGAGCTGCCGATGCGTTGGCATTCTCCCCAAATAATGACCACATTGCCGCCGGAAATATAGATAAAATCCGTTTGTTAGGTAGTCAGAAACAGTTCCGTTTTAAGGAGACAAAACACGGCACAGGCGCAGCAGCGTTGGTGTTTTCCCTTGATGGTACCGTGCTTGCGAGTGGAACGTACGGCGGTAAGATCATATTATGGGACCTGCCATCAGGAAATAAAATCAATACGCTTAACGGACATACGCAACAGGTTGAAACACTCGTATTTTCACCCGATGGTAAAACATTGGTCAGCACAGGAGAGGATGGCGCAATTTTCGTGTGGGATTGGGAGGAAGCACTCAAAGGCGCATCCGAATATGAAAATGCGTTAGAAGGGTTTAAAACCGACCTAAACACTATAACATACGGGGGTTTTGAACGTCAGGTATTCGCAGAGATTTCTCAAATGGGCAAAAACGCTAAGGATAAAAATGCTTTCGTGAAAACGTTAAATCAATTGGTTGACGCTCTACCCCACAAACCGAGTGTTCAGCTGAATGTCAACCTCGTGTTGGCGGAGTTCTATCGGGACAATGATATGCCTGAAAAAGCGGAAGTGCATATCCAAAAAACCGGCTTCATCACTGAAGATAAATGGTTGATCTTAGGTACATTTGATAATGCCGGTGGTATCGGTTACAATACGGCTTATATACCGGAAGATGCAACGCAGATTGATAGAACAAAAAAGTATGAGAGCATAGAGGAACAGATCCGTTGGCAAAAAAGCGATGACGATACACTCAACGGCTATATCAGTCTCGGAGATGATGTTGACTGGGGTGTTGCATACGCGTTCGCAACTGTTACCTCTCCCGATACACGGGAAGCCCAATTCCGGTTTGATAGCGACGACCAAGGGAAAGTTTGGCTTAATGGCGAACAGATATTCAAACATACGAAAGCCTTTTCTGCGGAAATTGATAAATACATTATTCCAGTGATGCTCAAACCGGGTAAAAACAGTATCCTTGTTAAAGTGTGTGAGGAACGACAGGGATGGGGATTCTACCTGCGGATTACGGATACTGATGGGAAACCTTTTGAAGATATGAAAGTCAATTCCCCAGAAGCGAATTAAAGGCGGATAAATCCTCACTATAACCTGAGTCGTGATCTAAGATTCTTAGGGTTCTACTAATTCCGACTTGAAAGCCTAACAGCACATCAAATAATGCACCCATTTCGACCTCAATACGTGTCACTATGAGTAAGTAATACCATTTCTAAATAATGGCAGGACTTACGCAATTTTGACTTCGGCCCGTTCTGTTAGATGAGAATTTTCGGAAAAAACAGCGGTCTCCTGCCA
>JAAXHI010000053.1 GCA_012270875.1 Candidatus Poribacteria bacterium
CACTCAAACAGTCTGAATGCCTATAACAGGCATTCAGACTGGCACAAACTGGAAGTTTATGCTACAAAGTTGTCCATTTATTTATGGGCTTCACTATAATGCAAAGACGCAACGGATCGTCGCTGTGTCTTTGCATCTATTTTGTTGGTTTCAAGATTACTTCAGAATCAGCATGCGGCGGGTTGCCGAGAACTCACCTGCTTGGAGATGATAGAAATAGACACCAGAAGCGACAGGCTCATTGAGATTGTTTCTGCCATCCCAATATGCAGCCTTGGAACGGCTACGATAGTAGCCTGCTGCCTGATGGCCCAAGTCGAGGGAATGCACAACACGACCCGTTACATCGTAGAGAGTGATACTAACAACAGCAGCTTCGCTAAGTTGGTAAGGAATCCACGTTTCTGGATTGAACGGATTCGGATAGTTCGGCAATAGCATTGTCTGTGTTGGGGTCGATACCGCGAGGAGTTGTTCGAGTACCAGAATCCCGCGCTGGAAAGTAGGATCTGTCAAGTTAATCTGCCGTGCCTCACGCAGCCACTGTTGTAAGTTCGCTTTTGTCAGTGGTTCCTCTAATTCACCGTGCCACACGGAGGGTGCACCAGCACTTTCTCCCAAGTTCCCTGCAACAAATACGAGATCCGTAATATTGACGATACCATCACCCGTGACATCGGCAGCAAGATTCTCTCCAAACTGCCCGAAACTTGCAGCAACCGCCACCAAATCCTGAATGTTGACGATACCATCACCATTGATATCCCCTTCTAATCTTGTTATCGTCGCACCCTCCACACGTGGGCGCAAACTTATATTTAACGCATTGGTCAACAGCGTATCTAACAAGTGCACCATGGAAGGTTTAGCATCCACCACTTCAAACGTCAGTGTGGCGAGCGTGCCATCCCCATCGCTACCATCTGTGAGAGACACTGCTGCCAAGATCACAGTATCATCTGTAACAATCGCTGGCACAGTTAAAGCACCTGTCGGTAGATAATCGGCGTTTTCACTTGAAATATACTTGAGTGCAGTGGGATCAAACTTCACAGTTACCTGATAGCCTGCCACGTTTTCACCACCTGTGATGTTGAAAGACAGCATCAATTGTTCACCGGCAGCAGGAGATTTTACTGAAGCAGGTGAGATACTTACAATTGAACTGGCAGTCCCCGATTGCATCTGTGAAATGATTTCAGGTTCACTGAGGGCACGGTTCCAGACGCGAACTTCGTCAATTAGCCCAAGGAAATGCCGGTCGGGATTTTCAGGCGGTTCCGTATCATGTGTGTTTCCTATTAGGACTGACGCTTGGTCCACTTTACCGGGGAGCAGGACATCAAAGGGAATGCTGCCAGCATCTTTACCATTTATCCAATAGCGTTTTACGCCATCACCGACTTGTGCAACCACATGTTGCCACTCGTTGAGTGAGAATTGTTGCTCACTCTTGTCTCCGATTTGCGAGCCAGTAGTACTCAGCTGTAGGCTTCCACCAACCTCGGTGTAGAGACTATAAGATCTATTCACGTTGCTCTTTGCAATGATGCCCTGCCAGTCTGCACCATCCGGCCCGTTATATCGCGGCGTATAAATCCACGCCATCACAGTGACACCCGTTCTCACGTTAAGACTCTCATGGTGAGGCACCTCAACCAAAGTATCTTCGCCGTTAAATTCTAATGCTTTACCGAATTTACCATCAACCAACGCAGGTGAACCCGCTATTGTGCCATGATTTCCATATTGCGAAGCGTCCATCACTGTGCCATCATCTGCTACTTCATCAAAGGAAAGGGAAAGGATAAGCGACGGATCTCCATAGGCAAGCGTGCCAAAAGTCCAAAAACTGATGGCAACGACAGATATTATAACACTTCGAAATTTGTGTTCCATTTTCTACTCCTTACACCAAAAGTAAATGGTGCAGTTTATTTTTTACATGTTATTTTCAGTTTGAATTTGATAGTTACCCGATTGTACTGCCACTGGGGCAAGTTGCGTAATCCTAAATAACACAGATAAATATAATAACCCATAAATAGACAATATAATTTATTATTATATAAATTATATAACGGGTTAATATGACTATAAATTATTTCGACTTAAAAGTCAAATAAATTTCTGGGGTCATTAATTACGTAACTTGGGTATGAGGTGGGAAAGTGCCTGAAAATCTTCTTGAATGGCACTTCTTAGTTGCAAAGAATACCACATTTGGCGAGAAGACATGATTCACCAAACATGTATGGTTAGAATTCTCCAGAAACAGAGATGCGTTGTGAACCGCCGAGGGTGTGCGTGTTGAAAGCGTAGTTGATGAAGAACGACATTGCGTTGACCTTCACACGGAGTCCAGCACCCGCAGACGGTCCATGTCCATTCCACCCACCGCGAAGCGCGACGGTGTTGAAGAGCCAATACTCTGCGCCAATGCGTGGGACGATGCCGCCACCGCCACCCCCTATTTCAAGGTCTGCTTGATTGGTTTCAAAGTCGGCACCGATAGCCCCTTTACCGAGGCGCGGGATGGTGAAATGATAAGCCGTACCGAATCGGAGCCGCCGCGTGCGGGTGAAGGTCGGTTTGTCAGGCGTGTCCCATCGGATTTGTGTGCCTGTTGCATCTAATAACATCACCCCGACGCGTAAGCCCTTGTAAGGTTCTACAATTAAACCGATGTCAATGCCGAAACCGTTTCCACTGTTTCCAAGAATGGATTGGTTGAGGAGTTTGAGGTTGCCGCCAACAGCCGCTATAGGGTGGACCTGGCGCGCATAAGAGATGAGCAAGGCGTTATCGGTATTGCTGAAGTAATCAGCGATTATGGGTTTTTCGATATAGGGTTCGCCATCCTCCTTGATACCGTTGCCGTTTTTATCTTGAAAGTCGTGTATATTGTTCCCGTTCGTATCAATGAAGGTGGTGCGCGGTATGTCGTCAACACCGAGTCGAATCCAACTTAAACCGAGGCTGCCAATGCCTTTGATCTGATAGACGTAGTTGACGAAATTATAGGTAACCAAGCCTCTGGTGAGCCAATTGCCGTCTCCGGTGCTAAAGGTATCGGAATACATCGCTGAGAAACTATGTGTTTTGACCTTGGTAAGCCCCGCGGGATTCCAATAAGTCGCGGTTGCGTCGTCGGCAATAGCGACGAATGCGCTGCCCATTCCGAGTGCACGCGCACCCACGCCATGGCTGAGAAATTCGGCAGCGTGTGCCCCTTCGTCTGCTGCATTGACACTTAAGGGTAGAATGAGGATTGCTATTAGAACAGAAAAATAAAATAGTCGATTTTTCATCATATTTTTAAATTGCGTTGAAGTGGATCTGCTTAGTTGGATTTTAATCGTTTTGTGTAGGTGTCGAGTACAAATATTCAAAATTATTTTTCTGTGCCAGATTTTCCGGGGGGTCGCTCAATTTAATCTACGGAGCACATTTAAGTTTGCATGACCGAACGCATGTCGTGCGAAAGTTTTAAACGTCGTGCTTAAAGTTAGCGAGCAGACATGCCGGACGGATATCTAACCCGGTGCAAAGTCGTAGATAGGTTCACGGATAATGACGCTTAAAACGCTCCAGAACGCCCCTACGCAGTATTCTCCGAGGATCACACCGAAGAAGAAGAAAACCATTGTTCGATAAGCATTGGGTCCCCCGAATCGGAGTGTCAGCCACTTGAGGAAACTACTGATAACCAGACAACTCCAAAAATAGCCGACCCCGCCGGTCATGGAAATCGGATAACCTGCTGGGTGGAGGGGCCACCAAATGAAGCGCATCCTCATCATCATTAGGAAGAAGGTAAAGCCCATCCCGCCTGCCATGAAACTCATTGCGGTGATATCGGGGTCGCGTGGGAAGGCGAATAGCCCTGCAAGCCATCCGAATTGCCCGATATGCCCGACTGAGGGTCCGATGCCGCCGCCTGCCCCTGTAATTGCGCCACCGAGTCGATAGAGTTCACTGAGGGTTGCCCAGAACGATGCAAGGGATCCGAGAATGACAGCAATAATCATTGCCAGCACGAGTCGTTTCGTGTTCATATTTGCGCGTTCTGCCATCTTGAAGGCTTCAAGTTGATGCGGCATGATATGTTCACGATATCCGCGCCCGCTAAAGAACCAAAAGTAAGGGAAAACTGTCAGGTTATTTGGTCCGATGCGGCGTGTTCCCAAGATATTAATTAAGAACTGTTGCGCGTTACACATGCCTGCCATTTCATGTGCGGGGGGGCCGAGTTCCGCCCGGACGCGCGTAATGGCAATAGAAATGGCAGAGAAGAAGGCGAAGAAGGGTAGAATAATTGGGAGTGTCATCCCGGCTTTCAGACAGAACCAGATAATATACAGACTGGCAACAACGATAAGTAAGAGTGCAGTTCGGTAACGAATAGGCTCCTGTGAGTCGTCAATACCACCGGGTCTACCCAAGAGTGTGCGGATGACGTTTACAATGTGCTTACGTGTTACAAGGATAGCAATCACAAAGATCGCCATCCAGCCCCCGATTGACTGTTCACTCCCATAGGGGAACGGTGCTGGAATTCCGACTGCACTGCCAAAAACGCGCTGTGCCTTCTCAAATAGGTAGAAGAACCACATAGAAAAGGAAAGATCCAGCGGTAAAAGGAACCCCAAGCCGATTACAAACGGGTAGAGCGGTACAGGGATACCCCCGACAGCGTTCCACGGTTTTTCGGTGAAAAACCTGCCCCAATTCCGAGCGTTATGTCGGACACTGAAGTCTGGCAGCACCGGGAAGAAATGTGCCAAGCCGTGCCAAACATTCAATAGCGCAGCCGCGATGAACCCATACCATAGGACGCGATTCCGGAAAAGTTTTGCAGCGCCGCCGCCCTCGGTAATCGCCATTGGTAATTGTATGATGGGGTATGCTAATTTCTCGTGTTCTGTCCACTGTTTCCGAATAAGGACATTTACACAGATCATGATAGTGCCGAGTGCAAGCACCAACGATGTCCACCACAAAGTCGGCATTATCCATGCGCCGCCAATTTTAGCATTGTAAAACGGCGTGTTGCCTTCATAAAACCCTCGGATGAGTTCTCTATCCGCGACGACGAGATGTTGTGGGATATAACTATGGAACATGTCTGCCCAGTCGTTCTCAATTGTCGCGAACCAGAAAGCGTGCGGCAGTGCCGGGATTGTTAAGGCTAAGGTGTCGTGTCCTGCCAATCCTGATGCGATAGAGAGCATGGCATAAATGGTAATCATCTCGCCTTGGGTCAAGGCGGCTCTCGGGGCAGTCCGCTTTAGGAAAAGATTTACCAAGATTAGGAAGAAAATATTGAGGACGACGTTCCAGAAGAGCGAGATCGTGGTTGGATGCCCGGAGTGCCAGACACACTCAACTTCAATCACCCAAAAGACATTAAGGGGGATTAAGATGATTGCGATGAGTATGGCACGCCATGTGACACCGCCACCGCGATGTTGATCTTGTCCATCAAAGTTTTGCACAGTCTATTTCACTTTCTTTACGGCAGTCGGCTATCGGCGGTCAGTAATCGGCGGATTTCTGGTCATCGGATATGTTCCTTATAGAAGTAGTCCATTTATGGACCAGAGTTGTACCGAAAGATTGCGTAGCCACCGCCCGGGATGCCGATAGCCATTCGTTAGAAATGTGTGGGCGGTTCGCTCTCCTTCAATTCCCATAAGATGTGCCCGAATTCAAAGGCACCCGCTGCGTTACCCCTAATGAGTTCACCGTCAATTCCCCAAGCGAGTTTATAGGCGGCAAGAACTTGGGTCAGCGAATTTTCGACACTGCCGTGGCAAAGTAGCGCAACCGTACCGCCGCCGCCACCGCCTGTAATTTTCGCACCGTAGATACCGCCTTGCTCCCCGATTTTCTCAGCGATGTTGACAAGTCCATCAACTTCCGGTGAACCGAGTCCTGCGAGGTCCCGGTAACTCGCATTGGATTCATACATGAGGTTACCTGCTTCCGTGAGGTAGTCTTGAATGTGTTCTGGGTCCTTATCAGCATTCTTTATGGCGGCAATGAATTGCTGGGTCCGTGCGTTTTCGTAAATCATGTGTTCCACTCGACGCTTTACGAGGTATAATTTTTCTGGATCTACCTGTGTAGCGGTATCAACTGTCTCGCCGTACTTTTCAAGGAATTCTTTACCGAGTATCTGTTCGGGCAATATAGGTTCACAATGCTCAAGAAATTCTTGGACAGAGATGTTGCACAGATAGTTATCCGCTAATGCCTCTGAGAGTTTTCGATTCGGGTTGCTTTCTTCAGAAGCATCGGTTTCCGATGTAAAGCCTGCCTTAAGGATAGTCAACCCCATAAAAGCCCCGATGCGTGTGTCAACGTAAGCAGTGCTTGTTGTGCTTCTTCGGACTTTTGTATGGATACCGACAAAACTGACGTTTGAGGGACATGAAACGAATTCAAGGATTTTGTCGGGTTGACAAAGAATCGAGAGAATTTTCGTTGAGGTGCCTGCGACGGCAGTCACCTGATCCATGATCCCACAAGGTGCACCCGCGATCCGATTTTCAACGATTTGTGCGAGGCGCGCGATTTCCATTGCGTCCAATTCTAAATGATAAAGTTGATTCAGTGCCATCAACGTAGCGACTTCAACGGCGGCAGATGAGGCGATACCTCCGCCTATTGGAATATCACTCTTGATAACTATCGTGGCACCGTGGGGAAATTGATCAATCTTTCCTTCCTTAAGGAGCACGTAAAACGCACCGAGTATGTAACCTGCCCACGCGGTATTCGGTTCTTGGTTGAAATGTTCTTGAACCTGTGGGTAAGTTTTGAGGGTACCATCGGTGTAGAAACTATCAAGCGAAAGATGAAAGTTGGGCTTGAATTGACTTCCCACACGAAGTGTGATCGCACAGAGGTTTCTATCTTCTCTGGCTTGGCATGCAGCAATTGCGGTACGGTCAAGCGTCATTTCAAAAACATTCGCGCCACAGTAATCAGCAACACCGCCCATAATGTCAAGTCTTGCGGGTGCGTGCGTGACAATCACCTGCCTCCCCTTTTGTAAGCCAAATGAAGAGAGGAGTTCAGGCGAATCCTCTTGTAGCAGGTACTCGAGTTCAAGGATCTGAAAGGATTTCACTCTGGGACCGTAGAGTTGTTCGACTTTCATTTCTCTTTCCACTTAAGATTTTTCTGTAGTGATATTTCTGGCAACCCCTTTCTCAAATTCAGACGTATCTGGTAAACAGGCTCCACTTCAGATTTTCACAATATAGTCCCAAACTTCGGACATCTGCTCAATGTTACACTGATTCTGTTAATTAATCAAGTCATTTTTATCGAAAAAGCAGGGTTATTTATAATAAAACCTATAATGATATCGGAGATGCCACAAACCGACCCAGTGAGATGTAAAATATCCTACGGGTTGACGACCCTCACACTTTCGCCGTCTTTTAGAGAGTGTTGTCCAGCAGTAACGACGGCTTCTCCTTCGGTAATCCCATTGAGGACTTCGACTTCACCGCCACGCGAAAGTCCTACCTTTATGGGACGCCGCTCACTCACACCGTTTTCAACAACGAAGACGTTTTGCGTTTTCGTGTTAGCATCATCAATAAGCGAAGCACGTGAGATGAGAATTGCATCCGTATGCACCTTGACAGGCACGGTGACTTTCGCGAACATCCCCGGCTTGAGAGTCCCCTCGGGGTTGTCAATACGGATTTCGGCGGTGGCTGTACGCCGCATCGCCTGCAATGTCGGACTAATGAAAGTTACAGTACCAGACATCGGATGCGTTATACCATCAATTTCTATCGATGCCTGTTGGTTGAGTGCTAATTGGCTCAACTGTGCCTCAATGACATCGACGGAGGCTTTGACGGTATCAATATTAACGATTTCAAAAATCGGTGCTGTAGGCACTGCCATTCCGCCTAAATCTAAGTGCCGTTTGGAAATGATTCCAGAAATCGGTGCGTGAATTGTAGCGTCTTTTAACCGTTTTTCGGCAAGTTTGAGTGCGACCTGTGCCTGTGTGTATGCCGTCTTTGCTGAGGTAATCTCTGCTTCCCAGCTCTTCGCAGTCTTTAAAGCTTCGGCGGCGGTAAGTGCTGCTTGTGCGGTTTCGACCTGTGAATGGGCGAGTTCAATATCTTTCCGCCACGTTTCAGTAGTCGCTTGTGTTTCCACCAAGCGCAAGGCGGCTTCCGCTTGTTGGACTTGTGCCTCCATTGCCTGGATATCTTCAGCACGCGCCCCGTTATCAATAAGTTGGAGTTGTTCGGTGGCAATCTTATGTTGTGCGATGGTAATGTCTAACTGCGTTTTCGCACCTTCAAGGGATTGCTGGCTAATCGCACCATTTTGGAAGAGTTGGAGCATCCGCGTGTGGTTGCTTTTGGCGTTAGTGAGGTTTGCATCGGCTTGATTCAAGCCAGCCTGTGCCAGTCGTCGGTCCTCGACACGGGCACCGCTTTTAATTTTCTCAAGGTTTGCGACGAGTGATTCGAGTGCTGCTTTCGCCTGATCTATCTGTGTGACCGTCCGAATTTCGGAGAGGTCGATAACTTGCTGTAGTGCGATTTCAGCGGCTCGGAGTTGTGCTCTGGCTTGTGCAATCTGCGATTGCACTCGTACTTTCGCGAGCTGCTTTGTTTGAGAATAAGCAGTTTCCATGCTTTCGAGTATCGCTTCTGCCTGTTGCACTGCGAGTTCCAATTCTTCATGCTCGATAGTCGCCAGCGGTGCTCCTTCGTTTACCGTGTCTCCTTCGTCCACGTTTAACACGATGACACGCCCGGCTATTTTCGGAAAAACGCTAACTTGCGACTCCGCCTGAATAGTGCCTGATAACTGAAGTTCTGAGCGAATCTCACCCCGTCTCGCTTTTGTAATTTCCACCGGTTTAAGCAGTGCTGCGGTTTCGATTTGTTCATCTGCCGGTTTGCTCGGTTCCAGGAACCGTGGCACGGCAAGAATTGCGCCTATCGCTAATATTATGAGAATAATAATCAGTATTTTTTTCAATTTTCTCTCCTTTTCCTTTTATAGTAGATCCTGTAATTACTTATACACCAACACAATGGCGAGGATACAATCCTCGCCAGCGGTAGTGGCGGTTTGTTCCGTACCGAACTGTAAACATATTTTCGGATTCTACTATAATCCATGTCATTAGGCATCTATTTATTGTAACCCAACTTGTTACCTATATGATTTTAGATGCGCGAACACGGTTTTTCAGTGAAAAGTTTTTATTTTTGCGAAAAACTTAGTATGTTTCCTACCATTTTCGGAGAACCCGAAGAGGCACAGGCTAACAGCCTATGCTACAAGGTGGCAACTTAGGTTATTGTAGGGGTTGTCCTATTGCTTTTTCCAATCTCGTTAAACCGACAACGTAATCGTGGTATGCCTGAAGCCGATTGACTTCCGCTTGTGTTAAGGCGAGTTGCGTGTCGGTCAACGCGACGGTGGTAATGATTCCGTTTTGAAACTGAAGATTTGCGATGCGTACGCTCTCCTGTGCTTGGGCGACCGCTTCACGTTGTACATCAATAAGTGTTTGTGCTCCGAGGAGGTTAAGATAGGTATTTCGCACTTCAAACTCAACGCCTGTTTTGACCTGTGTTCCGCCCAACTGGACCTGCTTTAGAGCGGATTCGGATTGTTGGACGGCTGCGCGCGTTGCGAAACCGTCGAAAATAGGGATATTGATTTGGAAACCGACGCTCCAGATTCTATTCATTTGCGTAAGTCTTTCGTTCTGTGAAATTTGATAGTTTGAGAAGAGACCGAGGTCGGGCCGGCTCCGTGTTTTGGTAATGTCAATCTGTTTGCGTGCGGCATCCTCACTGAGTTGCGTGCGGTGCACCTCTGGACGATTTTTAAGTGCCTGTTCTATTAACGCGTCAAGGTTTAACGTAGGCATCTCATGTTTTTCTGGGATTTCAAGTGTGCCTTTAACCGATATGGCTTCGGCGAGTGGTATGTTGAGTACTGTTTTATAGGCGTTTTTAGCAGTGATGACGGCGTTTTCGGCACGCACGCGTTGGGACTTAGCGTTTGCGAGTTGGACCTTTGCGCGAAGCACATCAAAATCGGTTGCAGCGCCCGCCTCAAGCGATGCCTCCGCAATGCCGAGTTGCTTTTCAACAAGAGAGACGCTTTGTTGTGCGACCCTCACGAATTCCTGAGCGATCAATGCCCCGTAGAATGCCTCGGAAACATCTAAACGGAGTTGATTATAGGCGGCATCAACATCGCGCTGCACTGCCTGATGGTTGAGTTTTGCGGCTTGGTAACCGTAATAGTAGCGTCCCCACGCAAAAACAGGTTGTGTTAGACTCACGGTGCCTTGAACGTTGTGGTGTGCGCCAAATTCGAGTTCAATCAGTTCGGACTCGTTGTCTGCACTTGGGGGTGGCATCTCGCCCATTTCGCCACCCGGCATCGGGAAACCGAATCCGCCATCGGCTTGAATTACAGATTTTTGTATATCTTTAAAATAGGTATAATTACCACTGGCTGTAATCCGTGGCAAGAGTCCTGCGCGTGCTGCACGGACTTGTGCCTCGGCGGTCTTGAGGTTTTGCTCAGCCGTTTGAACGGTAAGATTGCTCTGTTTGGCAATCTCGATGCTTTGCTCTAATGTTAAAACGCGTGGTTCTTGTGCTACAGTGGAGAGGTTTATGAGCAGCAGTAGAAAGGTTCCGACACAGGCGAAGTGGCAGAACCGTAACAGATTCATTGCAGGTATGTCCTCCCAGTGTTCGGTAAAGATAGACTTTCAGCAAGACACATCTCTACGAGGGAAATCATGAATATGGGTGGGTAGCAAGTACCCACCCGGACGTGTTTAAGCGAATCTAATGTCGGATAATGGTTGTAGCGTCCCCAATTGCCCAGAGTTGACCGTTTGGCGTTTGTACGAGATCGCGAAGATGGTTTGTGGTCGGTGATTCTTGCATCAGCCAGGTGACACCGCCGTCAGTTGTATAGAGAATAGTTCCATCGTCGCCGACTGCCCAACCTTCTTTAGCATCACGGAATAAGATGGCGTTGAGGTTCGCGTCCGTTGGGATGGTCTGATCAATCCATGTCGTGCCGCCGTCTGTGGTTACCATAATAGCGCCTTGTTCACCGGCGACCCATGCATTCATTTCATCTATGGCATGAATATCGTTCCACCGGGGGCCTTGCAAGATGGGGGTCCAACTGAGTCCACCATCGGCTGTTTTGGCGATGGTTCCTGCGTCGCCGACGACCCAACCGACTTGGTCATTTATGAAGTGGACACCGTAGAGATTGTTGAAACCTGCGCCAGTCATCATCGGGTCACAGTCTTGACCGATCCACGTTTCACCGGCATCACTGGTATGCATGATTCTTCCAGTTTCTCCGACTGCCCATGCGTGTGTTGCAGTGCCGAAACTCATGGCATAGGAACCCATGGCACTCTTCCAACTTGTCATCGGGTCATTGAATTGAATCCGTTTGGCGGTGCCGTGGCCTTCATCGCGTGCATCACTGACCCCGATCCAAGTTACGCCGCCATCTTTTGTTTCAGCCAACGCTGCATTGCTGCCGACAATGTAACCTCTGTTTTCATCAACAAACCCAACGCCGAAGAGTTCAAAGACGTTCCCGCTATTTTGTGGATGCCACGTTTCACCGCCGTCATTGGTGTGTAAAACGCTACCAGCCAAGCCGACTGCCCAGCCGAGCATGTCGTTATGGAAGTGGACAGCGCGAAGTTCGCTCGTGCTGGAGATAACGTCCCATGTTGCGCCACCGTCTGTGGTGTGCAGGATCGTTGCCTTATCCCCGACGATCCATGCTTCAGTTGGACTGATCATGTGAATACCTTGGAGTCGCGCAGCAACGGGTCGCGTTTCAAGGGGTGCCCAGGTGATGCCACCGTCTTTTGTGCGAAGGATCACACCGAATTCAGCGGCGGCGATGCCTATATTTTCATTTGCGAAGTGAACATCCCATACCGGTTCAGGCATCCCGTTTGAATGCGGTACATTACTTGTTTGGACTTCCCAATTGTCTCCATCAACTGTCGCGACAACGGCACCACCCGCACCGACTGACCATCCCACTTTGTCGTTTAGCATGTAAATGGCATCGAGTGTGTTGACAGTTGCGCTGGTCTGGAATCCCCATGTCTGCCCACCGTCCATGGTATGAAGCAGGGTTCCACCGCCACCGGCTGCCCAACCGACTTCAGGACTAACGAAATGGATACCTTCAACTGTGTTATTGGTATCAATAGTTTGTTGCGCCCAGGTGGTACCCCCATTCTTCGTCCCCATAATGAATCCACCGTCCCCACTTGCCCATCCGTGTTTTTCATCCACAAAAGAGACTGCTAACAAGGCGGTGTTAGTGCCGGTATTCTTTTTCATCCATGTCTGTCCGCCATCTGTCGTTTTCAGTACTGTGCCGTTGTCACCAACAGCCCAACCGACTTGTGGGTCAATAAAACGGACTTTCTTTAGTTCAACTTCGAGCGGTAACGGTTGCTGATTCCATGTTGCTCCACCGTCATTGGTATGTAGAATTGTGGCACTGCTACCAACGATCCATCCGTGTTGTGCATCTACGAAAAAGACATCGGAAAAGGAAGCCTGCCACTTGGATTCGCTTACTGTCATCCACGCCTTTTGGGCAAGCGCGAAAGGTACGCCAGAAAGCAGCAGCACGACTACCAAAATAGATAAGATTTGCTTTCTCTGTTTCATCAAACTTCGCAGCGTCAAAACCTACCCTTCAGGTATGGAATGAACGCCAACCTCCTTATTTCTTGAAAGGGCTTGCGAGGAACGCCCTGCATCTTAGGTAATGTCTTGTACTTTTCTATATCTATAACCGTGAACTGAAGACTAAGTGCTTCATTCTATTGTATATGATACCACTTCTCGACAACTTGTGTCAACCGAAAAATTGATTGACATAACCCTAACCTTTTGGTATAATAATTGGACACATGGTTGAGAAAAAGTTTCAACAAACTTGTTGAATTCAGTTTGTATGGACACGAATATCTATAGTAAACCCTATAATGAATTGAGCACTTTCAAGCAGTCTGAATACCTATAACAGGTATTCAGACTGGAAACCCAAACTGGAAGTTTTGTGGCGTACTCGCCCAGATGCGACGTGCATCATGCTACAAATATGTCTATTTATTTTTAGGTTTCACCATAAATACGTTAGGAGATTTTGATGAAATTTATGAGGCAATTAACTTTCGTAGGACTCGGTTTAATTTTGAGTATTTGTCTGTTTACGGTCTCTCCCGCGCTTGCACGCATTGAGATGAGTACGGTAACAGGTCTCTGGCTCTTTGATGAAGGCAGTGGCAATCTTGCCGCAGATTCGTCCGATAGTGCCCTTGATGCGACGTTAGAAGGAGATCCAGCGTGGGTTGATGGTGTGTTTGGTTCGGGATTAGAACTTGATGGTGTAGACGCTTATGTTGAAATTCCGGCACACGTAAATCCGACGGATGCCATTACTGTCTCGCTCTGGGTGAAAAGCATGACGGATACATGGAATCAGCACGGGTGGATGGTCGAAAAACGGAACGCGTATATTATCCATCCGAACCAAGGGACAAAAATGGTTTCCTGGCCGATTTGTAACAGTGGCTGCTGGAACAAGCCTGGTGGTTGGCGCGACGGCGAAGTTGGCCCGGACGACATCACCGATTGGCATCTTTATACGACGACGTTTGACAGTGCTACCGGTGAGTGGAACATTTACATTGATGGCGTATCAGAGAGCTCAATGACGATTAATAAAGATCCCATTGATGCCGACGATGGACCGCTATACATCGGTAGGGATACCTGTTGTGACGGCAGATTCGGCAATGCGATTATTGACGAAGTCGCTATCTTCAATGTCGCCTTGGGTGCTGCCGATATCCAGCTGATGATGGACAAAGGACTTTCTGCGATGCTTTTGACACCCGTTGAACCGGAGGGTAAACTCTCCACGACTTGGGCGAATGTTAAAGAGCAGTACTAACCTGATTCGGTGGTGGGCAATGTTCGTGTTTACCCACCACCTTTCTCAAATCTAACCTAAGTTCCGACCTTATACATAGGACTTACGCAATTTTGACAATAACACTTGGTTTTAGATGCAGATGCCGAAAAAACACGGCATTTGGAGGACACAGGAAACCAACGGTCTCCTATGCTACAAAAGAGCGCGCTGCGTAAGTCCTGATACAAAAGATTCCTTATATTTTGAATTAAAAACGGTGAATGTCTGTTTAAAATATCGTCAATAGTAACTTGGATGATAAATACATGGAGGTAAAATTACATGTTCCGAAAAATATCAATATCAATCCTGTGCATTGCGTGCCTTTTCGTAGCGATTCCTTTGGTGGAGGCACAACTTCCGTTAGATGGTGTCGTGAGTTACTGGTCCTTTGATGATGGTACGGGTAAAGACGTTTTAGGTGATAACGATGGCGAGCTGAAGGACGGTCCGAAATCCGTTGCGGGTAAGTTCGGCAAAGCCCTTGAGTTCGACGGTAAGAATTCCGTTCATATTCCCGGCACGGCTTCTTTAGAATTCGCCGGTGAAAAAGAGATGAGCGTTGCGGCTTGGGTGAACGCTGACAGTGATAGTCCTGTGCAAGGGGTCGTGGCTGGTTGCTGTGGCACAATTGTCGCACAACGTGATGTCAACGGTTGGGCATTGCGGTTTGATGGTAGAAATGCTGATCAAGAGATGGAATTTATTGTCCAACCGGGTTGGCAAGGTGACGGCGGTTTTGGTGCGCCTAAGTTTGATAAAGGGAAATGGCATCATCTTGTCGGTGTTGTTGCGGACGAAGAGATGTTTCTTTATGTTGATGGGAAGTTGGAGAAAGAACAGAAGTACAACGGTCCGATGTCAACAGGTGGTTCAGAAACCGAGATCGGGCACGCGAGTGATGGCGGTTTTGTGGGGATCATTGACGAGGTGCTGATTTACAACAAAGCCTTGTCTGCAAATGAAGTGAAGCAGGTTTTTGAAGCGAAAGGTCTTCCTGTTGAACTGCAGGGGAAACTCGCGACGCGTTGGGGAGAAATCAAGGCATCATTCTAAAGCAATACCCTTCCTACACATGCGGTAGGTTTTTATATATTCGTCTACTTTACCAAAATTAGTGCATGCATTAAGCAGTTGTTTAAATGGAAAAAAAGTTAAAACACTTAGAGATGATCCAGAGTGTCATCATGAAGTGCCACCGTTTATTTAGACC
>JAAXHI010000174.1:0-15430 GCA_012270875.1 Candidatus Poribacteria bacterium
CTCTATAAAATGTTGGTTAAACCTAATCATTAATGATACCACAATTAGGGCGGAAAAGCAAATTTTCTTTGGAAACACCGGTGGAAATTATAGACATATCATCTGTTTTCGTTGGTGAGATTGAAACCTCGCGAGAAAGGGAGGCTACGTAAGTTCTGAAACAATACCCTCCTTTAAAAAAACATAACCCCAAAACACGCGGTTACCATCTAATACCATTTCTAAATGTTTATCTTACATTACCGGTTTTCATGTAATGTCTGGTGGTGCGGAACAAACTGGAGGTTTATTCTACATAAAGAGAACAAACTGGAAGTTTATTCTACATAAAGAGGGGTTTATTAACAGAAATGGTATAACCTGAAAAAGTGCAACTTTTTTCAATTTCATGTGTAGTAACAATATACTGTTCGCGTGAAAGCAGTTCGGAATCCGGGTTAGAAGGAGTTTATGATGAAAAAGTTGTTTTCTATTTTTTCGATGTTATTTGTTATTTCAAATGTGTATCTACCGACTACTTTCGGACAAAATACGGCAACGTTGAGTTTACCCGAGGGAGCAAAAGCCCGTCTCGGCAAAGGCATGGTTTATAATAATCATGCGCGTCGTAAAGCCGAGATCAGAGACACGGTTTATAATAATCTCGCGTATTCTCCGGATGGTACGCGTTTGGCAGTAGCGGGTAGTATCGGTATTTGGATATACGATGCGCGGACAGGTATAGCGCTCAACCTCCTTGCAGGCGATGAGTATTTTGTGTTCAGTCCGGATGGTCAAACGTGGGCGAGTAATAGTGGGGGGACTACTATCCGCTTGTGGGACATGGATACAGGTCAACAGCTCCACACCCTCACTGTGCATGAGGATAGTGTCAATAACATGTCAGGGGATGAGCATTGGTTCACTAACATGTTATTTAGTCCGGATGGTCAAACGCTGGCGAGTACCGGCGGCGTTTGGAATGACAGAACTATCCGTTTATGGGACGTGAATACAGGTCAACACCTCCACACCCTCATAAGGCATACGTATGGTATCAGTAGCATGTCGTTCAGTCCGGATGGTCAAACGCTGGCGAGTGGTAGTAAAGACGAAACTATCCGTTTGTGGGATGTAGACACGGGCGAACAACTCCGCAGCTTCAAGGCGCATGAGAATAGTGTCAATAGCGTGTCGTTCAGTCCGGATGGTCAAACGCTGGCAAGTGTCGGTGGGTACGACCCCGGTCTTCGATCAAGTGGCATTAGGGACAGCACTACTACCCGTTTATGGGACGCGGCCACGGGTCAACAGCTCTACACTCTCACGGGACATGAGGGTCGGGTCCGTAGCGTGTCGTTCAGTCCGGATGGTCAAACGCTGGTGAGTGATAGTACGGAGGACAATACGATCCATTTGTGGGATGTGAATACGGGTCAACACCTCCACACCCTCACAGGGCATAGGGGTCGGGTTATAAGCGTGTCGCTCAGTTCAGATGGTCGTACACTTGCAAGTGGTAGTTGGAACGGAACTATCCGTTTGTGGGATATAGATACGGGTCAACAGCTCCACGTCCTCACAGCGCATGAGGATAGCGTTAATAGCGTGTCGTTCAGCCCGGATGGCCGGACCTTGGCGAGTGTCAGCATGGACAATACCATCCGTTTGTGGGATGTGAATACGGGTCAACAGCTCCGCACCTTCACTGGGCATACGCTTAGGGTCACTAACGTGTTGTTCGGTCCAGATGGTCAAACACTGGCAAGTAGTAGTGTCAAGGATATCCTCCAGCCGTGGGGCATGCATATTATGCATAGCCCCGTAACTATCTATTTATGGGATGTAGACACGGGTAAACAACTCCGCGCTCTCACTGGGCATTGGAGTCCTGTCAACGTGTCGCTCAGTCCGGATGGTCGCACACTGATGAGTGAGGGTAGCGGCGATACGATCCATTTGTGGGATGTGAATACGGGTCAACAGCTGCGCACCCTCACTGGGCATAGGGGGCGGGTTATTAGCGTATCGCGCAGTCCGGATGGTCGCACACTTGCAAGTGGCAGTGGGAATGGACATATCCGTTTGTGGTATATAGATACGGGTCAACAGTTCCGCACCCTCACTGGGCATGTGAATAGTGTCACTAACGTGTTGTTCAGTCCAGATGGTCAAATGCTGGCGAGTAGCAGTATGTCCGATCCCGAGGGGCCGTCAAGCAACTTTAAGGAGGACGGAACTATCCGTTTGTGGGATATAGACACGGGTCAACAGCTCCATGAGCTCACTGCGCATCCGAATAGTGTCAATAGCATGGCGTTCAGTCCAGATAGTCAAACGTTGGCGAGTAGTGGTTATGACACCACTATCCGTTTGTGGGATGTGAATACGGGTCAACATCTCCATACCTTCACTGGGCATGAAGGTGGTGTCAATAGCGTATCGTTCAGTCCAGATGGTCAAACGCTGGCGAGTGGTAGTGAGGATGGCACTATCCGTTTGTGGAGTGTAGACACGGGCGAACAGCTCCGCACCTTCATTGGGCATGAGGATAGTGTCAATAGCGTGTCGTTCAGTCCGGATGGTCAGACGCTGGCGAGTGGCAGTAAGGATGGGACGGTGCTGTTGTGGAAGAATGTTAAGTAACTTGTGTTAATCTCTCTGAGATGCGCCGAAGATACAATTCAAGGTGTGATGGTGAGTAGGCTTTTGCCGAATGCCATCACGCCTCTTTTGTTCAGGATGTTTTTTCCACTAACTCAACCTTCAGTTAAGAGAGGTGTTGTGGCAATAACAGATAAAGTAACTGTCCCAAAGCGTTAACTGGTAACTGACGACTGACAACGGATAACTAAAAATAGATGTGACTTTTTCGGAAGAATCTGGTATACTATACACTATGAAAGTTGCTTATATTACCGCTGGTGCTGCTGGCATGTACTGCGGAACCTGTATCCACGACAATATGGTCGCCACAGTCTTGAAGAAGCAGGGGCATAACATTTCACTGATTCCTACCTATACGCCTACCCGAACCGATGAGGCAAACGTCAGCATGAACCGCGTCTTCTTCGGCGGTGTGAACGTCTACCTTCAGCAAAAACTCTCCATCTTTCGGCACACCCCGTGGACATTTGACAAACTCCTCGACAATCCAACGCTGTTGAACGGATTATCAAGGTTCAGCAACGCAACGGACGCTCGTGATCTCGGAGAACTCGCGGTCTCTATGCTCCAGGCTGAGCATGGGTATCAAAAGAAAGAATTAGCGAAATTAGTCAAATGGCTTGCTGAGGAGAACAAACCCGATATCGTTTATCTCACCAACTCCATGTTGGTAGGCTTCACGAGAGAAATAAAAAAGGCGTTAGATGTGCCAGTTATCTGTGCACTCCAAGGCGAAGACATCTTCCTGCAAGATTTAATCGAACCCTACAAGACAGAGGCGTTGGTACTCCTCCGAGAACGGGCAACAGATGCAGACGGCTTCGTCGCACCATGTGACTACTACGCACAATTTATGGCAGACGCATATCTTGATGTCCTGCTTGATAAAATCCATATCGTCCCGCTCGGCTTAAACTTGGACGGGCACGGTCCAGCTGTTGAGAAACCGGAACCACCCCCTTTCATCATCGGTTACTTGGCGCGTATCTGCCCTGAAAAAGGGTTACACATCTTAGTAGATGCTTTCCAGATAATCGCTAAAGCTATGGGTGCGAATAACGTTCAACTGCACGTTGCGGGATACCTCGGAAAGAAAGATGAACCGTATTTAGAGGAACTTGTTAATCAGGTTCAAGCATCCGGTTTGGCGGAAAGTTTTGTGCATCACGGTGAGGTAACGCGGACTGAAAAAATTGATTTCCTTAACCGCTTGCATGTCTTTTCTGTTCCGACTGTTTACCGTGAATCCAAAGGTCTATCCATCATAGAGTCGCTCGCTAACGGTGTCCCGGTTGTCCAACCTCAGCACGGCACGTTTCCAGAAATGATCAACGCGACTGAGGGAGGCATCCTTGTGGCACCTGAATCCGCTGAGGCGGTCGCAATGGGCATTATGGAACTCCTTAACGATGCCGAGCAACGTGAACATCTCGGAGCAACTGGTAAAATGAATGTCCATGAAAAATTTAACGATGCAGCCGTAGCGGAGCAACTCTTAAAAGTGTTTGAAAAGTATATCTAATGTAGTTATAAGTTGTTGGTTATAAGTTGTTAGTTAAAGAGGTATATCTCTCTCACTGCGAGGCATTCTTAACTTATAACTACTAACTAAAAACTATTCCTCTGACAACTAATTTTTTGTAGCATAACCTGTTAGGTTGTGCTTCTTAAAGGAAATAAATCATGTCTAAAACATGGCTAATTTTTGTTTTCATGACCGTATCATCATGGGGGCTTTACGGGGTTTTTCTGCATCAGGGGCAGGTCGCTATGGCGGATCCCGTGCATGGACGTTACAAAGCATTCCTCTTTGTCGGGCTTGCTTACCTGCTCGCAGCCGTCATCGGTTCCGCGCTGATGCTCGTCCTCAACGGTGCTGAATGGCAATTTACGGGCAAAGGTGTTACCTGGTCGTTCGTTGCAGGGCTCGTCGGTGCTATTGGCGCGTTTGGCGTTCTACTCGCCTTTGGTGCGGGGGGTAGACCCGCAGTCGTGATGTCTATTGTTTTCGCAGGCGCGCCTATTGTAAATGCTATCGTCGCGACACTCTCACATCCTCCTCCCGGCGGTTGGAGCGCAGTCCGCTGGCAGTTTATAGCGGGCATCCTGCTCGCAGCGCTCGGTGGCTGTTTGGTGATGCTTTATAGACCTACCTCATAACACATAAAAAGCCGCCGGACGCTGATACGATTTGTATCTGAGGAAGGCGGCTAAATTCCTTAGTTCAACCCTCGCTTCATTCAATCATTTCACAACAAAACGTCCTTTTCACTATCCTTTTTACGCGCCGTGTCTCTAATAAGTAAGAAGAGGGAGAATTGTTATGCATTCTGTAGAATTGATTGAAGCGAGTGATGCTGAACTGGTCGTCGCCGCACTTGCCGGTAATACACAAGCTTTTGACGTGTTAGTGAACCGGTATCGGCGGGCTATGTTGACTGTCGCACAAAAGATTGTCCGAAACCCCGCAGATGCGGAGGATGTCGTACAGGACGCACTTTTGCGGGCTTTTGAGGCGTTACCCCAACTCGCGGATCTGAATCGGTTCGGCGCATGGCTGCATTCAATTACCCGTAACCGCGCCTTACGTTACTATCGAAATATCAATCGCTATCAACCGCAGGAGGATATGGAGCCACACCTAAATAGGGTGTCTGATACATCGGCAGCGGATCCCGCGCATATTGTGGAGAGCGAATCAACGCAGCAGGCAGTTCGAGATGCTATTCAGAGTATGCCGTCAGACTATCAAGCAGTTGTCGAACTCTATTATTGGGCAGAAATGCCGCAAAAACGGATGGCTGAATTCCTATCACTGCCGCTGACGACTGTAAAATGGCGGCTGCGTAAGGCGAAAGAGATGCTAAAAGCAAATTTAGAAAAGCTCGGTTACGGCGAGGATGTGTGACAATCTATAGGAAACTTACTTACCAATCCATACGGAGGTAAATACCGTGGAAGAACAAAAACAGGAAACACAACAGGAATTTAGAAATCTTGCCCACATGCTAAAGCATACCGCAAAAATTACAGAAGATGAGACCTTAACAAAGGCTTTCAGTGGTGGCGAAACACGATGCATCACGCAATTCAACAACGCCCTCGCACACTTGAGGAAATTCAACGCCGTGCCTGACGGGCTTTTCGATGAACTTCATGCTGAAGCGTCTTTTAGTCAGGTCGGAATCGCTTGTCATCAACTCGCAGCTTACCTTAATAAAGGAGCAGATACGACCGAAGATTCCAAGGGATGGTTCGCCAGCTTTTTCGGTGAACAAGCAGCGTCTTAAAGAATGTACTTATTAATCATAGGAGGTGGATACCATGGAGCAACAGAGACAGGAGAGGCAACAAGAACTCAGAGCTCTTTTCCACATGTTGGATCACACCGCAAAGATTGCAGAAGATGCTTCCTTAACAGGTGCTTTTAGTGGCGGTGAAACACGATGCATCACGCAATTCAACAACGCCCTCACACGCTTGACAGAACTCAACGCTGTGCCTGATGGACTTTTCGACGAACTTCACGCCGAAGCGTCTTTTGGTCAAATCGGAATCGCCTGCCATCAACTCGCAGCTTACCTCAATGAAGGGTTAGATACAACCGAGGATTCCAAAGGATGGTTCGCCAGTTTTTTCGGTGAACGCTTCATGGAAAACCTGACGGAAGAGGCGACAGATAAACCACTTGGAGATATGATCCGAAAGGCTGCTCCAGATTTCTTAACCGAGACAATGTTGGAAGACATCGTTGAAACTTTTCCCGTTGCAGCAAATGGGAAACTCACAATTGATGCTGACCTCGGCGGAATTGACGTGCAAAGCACAAAGGATGATACCCTCTCAATTCGCATTCGTCGCGCAGCGCAGTTAAAGGAAGATCGACGGGCAGGGGAAGTCCTTAAGAATTTTGATGTCCAGATAACACATGAGGCATCCGACGTTAAAATTGACGCAAAATTCAAGGGATCCGAAAAACAGTGGCAAAAGGTAAAAGAACGACTGGATATCCAATTTGACATCGTTGTCCCAGAACACTATACACTTGATTTGAAAACTACAAGTGAAGACATTTCAGTCGCGAATATAGTCGGTGATGTAAACGTCCAAACAGCCGATGGAGGACTCCGTTTCCAAGATATTACGGGTCAAATTGATGGCGTAACTTCAGGTAGGAACATTGATCTCAAAACGTTTAATGGAGATGTAGTCCTTCAAACGAGCGGTGGAAATATTGGTCTCACAGGTGGTATCGGCGATGTCAAAGCCAAAACATCCGGTGGAAACGTCCAAGCGATCAATGTTGTAGGAGCCGTCAATGCGCAAACCTCCGGCGGCAATGTTACGCTACGCGAATGCAAAGGTGGCGCAGAACTGAAAACGGCTGGTGGGAGTATCAAGGTTGAAAATGATGGACCCGTCCTTGCGAAAACCAGTGGCGGCTCCATCCGTTGTCAGCTGCAAGAGACAACCACCAGTCAGAACCTACTATTAGATTTAGAGACAATGGGCGGTGGCGTAAATGTCTCTCTCGTCCCAGATATTGCCGCAACTGTTGAGGCAAAAGTACTCGGTGGTTCCGTAACGACAGAATTTCCAGTGACCGCGGATGCGTCGCGTCCTGTAAAACCTGATCAGTTGCAGGGGACTATTAATGGCGGTGGTCCACTCCTAAAACTCCGTTCTGTTGGTGGAAATATTATTCTACGAAAGGTAGAAGAAGATAAACCCGAAGAGGTGTAGCGTGTGGCAAAGTAGGCGAAGTGAATTGACGTTAGTCGGACTGTTTGTGTGGTGCATCCTGAGTGTGGGTGTTTTTATAATCCTGTTGCTACCGTTTGTTGTGCCACAACATCAGTTAGCGCAGTCTTTTATCCCAGAGTGCACTTGGCAATCGCAATTTCACAAACCGTGTGCGTTTTGCGGGATGAGTACCGCGTTTTACGCGATCTCGCGTGGCGATTTTGCCCAAGCATATCACTTGAATCCGTTAAGTCTCTACATCTATTTTATTTTTCTGCTAAACACGCTCTTCGCAGTGATCACTTTAAAACCAAACATACGTTTTGTTAAAAATATAGCAGCACCGCACTATCAAGGTCGGGTATTATCCTAATTGGGGAATAATCATGGGGCTATTATCAATTTTCAGTTTAGTTTGGGGGATATTGGCTACTTTTGGATTGGCAGTCGGCATCATTCCATGTTTTGGCACTCTTAATTACCTTAACATTCCATTCGCAGTGGTTGGACTGCTTTTCAGTATTGTAGTTATCGTCTTATCACCAAAGAAAGAACTTGCTATCGCTGGATGTCTCCTTTGTGCCGTAGCCATTTTCATAGGTACCATCCGGCTCGTCATAGGCTTCGGCATCTTTTAATTATGGGGTCGGCGCGGATTTTCAACCGCGCCGAACCTCACGTTACTTTAAAAAGTCAGTTTTGAGTTTTCCCCACGTCATTGCAAGCTTACCCACTGCTTCAACAGTTAATGAATCACTTTCCATTACCGCTGCAATTTCGTCCTCGTCCAGCACACGATCATAAAGGCGTACTTCATCAATCATACCTTTGAAAAGGTACGTATGCGTAGGACGTTCATTCCCGCCTGCACCTATGAGGAATTCCTCGCTCGGATTCACATCAATATCAAAGTTCTGTTCTCCTATAAATTCACCATTTACGTAGAACTTATGGTTACCATCAGCATAAGTACCAGCGAGGTGATCCCATTCACCGAGATTCACGTCTGGACCCCGAACAGGTTTCCAATGATTCGCGCCGGCACCAATCCAAAACTCCCATGTATTGCCGGGTTCAGCATAAAAGATATACCCACGTTGCGGAAAGTCAGCACGAGAAGAGACAACCGCACGATGGTTCGCGCTCCCCGGTTCCACGTTTGCCCACGCGCATATCGTAAAGACCTCTTGATTCAGATCTGCATGATAAGGAACGTTCACCTCATCGCCGTCTTGATCAAATTCAAGTGCGCCGCCGAAGTATCCATCATCAATCCATTTTGGATCTCCCATCAGTTTACCATCATGTCCGTTGCCACTTGAGTCAGCGGCAGTATCGCCACCTTTTTCATTGAAGTCCCAATACGCCACTATTCCATCGGTAACATTCTCGGATAGCACAGGTTGCGCGGTGAGTCCAATGAGTAATAGTAAAGCAGATGTGACAGTTACAACTTTCATTTTTTCACTCCTGTTTGACATGATCCATTATTTGGCGTAACTATACCGTAAAACTGCAGTTAGTGTCAAATATTTTTAGGGTCCGTCAGAAGACTGTTTAGTTTTCCAGTTTGGGAACTTATTTTTAATACCAATTTCTACTACCCATACGCAGGGTTCTTGTAGCATACGAGACCGTTGGTTTCCTGTGCGAGTATGAAGCGCAACCTAACAGGATACGCTACAAAAGAGAAAACTAAATGCCCTGCCCTTCAACTGTAAATCCATTGACCCAATAGAGCGATCTATGCTATAATTCTTCTCCTATAGACATAACACTCCGCTGGCGTGCGAAAAGATCCGCAATTTGATCCAAAGGAAAATCGATGAATTGTCTTGATTATGGACGCTCTTTTATCAACTCTGTTGGCAACGGGAATGCCCCCCGCTTTTGGGTCGAATCTCGATGCCGCATCATAGATAACGCAAATGGAAGTTTCAGTGATTATTACCAATGCGGTTCGTGTAAGAGTGAACACACCTTCGCGGAGAAAAATCTTTTCATGAACCCAAACTATGACTTTCTCCCTGTTTTTGGTAGAGAACATATAGCCGTATTCAGAAGGCATGCTTACTGCAACGATAACTACGTCGAGTATAGACCGGCACAAGATTATTGGGGAGGTGCCTTGTTTGATGTTCAAGAGGCATCGCCGGTCCAGGTCCTTGATAGCAACGCAGCTGTTTTTGAAGCGACACGAAAATGTCTACCCATCGTAACGCACACAGAAATATGGGATACCGATACACATCAGCGGGCAATTATCGAGTGTCCGGTTAAAACAATGAACATAGATGAAAAGGCGGACATTTACCAAGTTGATACAGGGATTGTGCTATTTCCAGATCTGTCAAAACGATATGATCCGCAGATTGAGACGTTCAGCCTCGCTTACGTTGCTTTCAACGCACCGCACTTTGCTGACTTCGTTATTGAAAGCCCCACTGCCATCATTGAAAATGGCGTGGAAGTTACCCAAGTTTATCACTATTCCGAAATTCGGAGTTTAGAAGCAAAGAATACCGTGTTCTGCATCGGTGAGCTTTGACAGACACGCCATAGGGGTCAATTTAGCACCTTCCCCGGGCCCGGTAGGTTCGGTTTCCGAACCGAACCGGACTTATCCCAACCAAATTCTGAGTTTTTTGTGTAGTGGCAACCTGATTTAGCAAACGCTGCATCTGAAGGTTTTCGCGGAGGATCCGATGCGGTTGGGAAACCGCATCTACCGCCTTGGGGTATTTAGGGCATAACTCTTTTTTAACATTGACCCGTATGGTGAACTTTGACAGATACTTCTATTCAGATAAAGGCAGTTAAGTCGGTTCTATAGTTTGGGATACCCGCACTGCAAACAAATTTCCTTGCAAAAATTTTTCTGTTTCCTTATAATGTTTGGTAAAGCACTGAACTGCGTATGAGACGCTATTAGTGCTGACAACAACTCGCATGATACTCTATACGGAGGCAGAAAACATGAAAAGTGTTCGCATAAGTCTTGTCTTAGCACTAATACTTGCATTTGCATTTATTAGTGTCACAGAAGCTGATAATCACCAATCCCAGTCCTTAACGATTGTCTGGGCGGAATGGGATCCCGCCAACTATTTACAGGAACTCTCAAAAGACTTTACCGCTGAAACCGGAATTGCCGTTGATGTCATCCAGATTCCGTGGCCCAATTTCCAAGATAAAGTCTTCACCGCTTTTGTCGGAAAAAGCGACCTTTACGACATTGTGATTGGCGATAGCCAGTGGCTCGGCAGGAACTCTCAAGGCAAAAACTACATCAATCTAACCGACTGGATTAATGAAAATATTGATGTAGATGCTATCTACGGTCCCGCGATGACAGCGTTTGCGGAGTATCCGAAAGGCAGCGGAACCTACTGGGCATTACCTGCAGAAGTAGATGCCGCCGGATACGTCTATCGGAAAGACCTTTTTAAAGACCCGAAGGAAATGATGGCGTTTGAAAAGAAATACGGCTACGCACTCGCACCCCCGAAAACTTATGATCAACTCCGTGATATTGCCGAATTCTTTACGCGCCCCGATGACGATCTCTACGGTATCGCAACATGGTATAGCAAAGAATACGACGGTATTACGATGGGATTTCAGCAGGTAATGTGGAGTTTCGGTGGCACTTATGGCGACGCGGAAACCTATAAAGTCGCTGGACACCTTAACTCGGAAGACGCTGCCAAAGCACTCGAATTTTACATTGACCTGCTCCAATTTTCACCCCCGGATGCCCCAAACTACTACTGGGCAGAGACGTTGAATGCTTACAATTCTGGTAAGGTCGCAATGGCGATGAATTATTTCGCCTTTTTCCCTGGAGTGATTAATCCAGAAGTGAATAAGATTTCCCACGATAAAAGCGGTTTCTTCATCGCACCCGCCGGTCCGAAAGGACACTATATCAGTATCGGTGGACAGGGCATGTCTATCTCTTCTTATTCTAAAAATCAGGATCTTGCTAAGCAATACATGAAATGGTTCATGCAGAAACCTGTTCAGGAGAAATGGGCGGCGCTCGGCGGTTTCACACCCCACAAAGAGGTGTTGCAGTCAGATACCTTTAAGATGGCAACTCCGTTTAACGAGGCTTTCGCTGCGAGTTTCCCGTACCTCCGCGATTTTTGGGCAGTGCCGGAATATGCAGAACTCTTAGCAGCTTGCCAGACACATTGGAACGCAGCCATCTCTAAAATTGAGTCCCCTAAAGAGGCACTCGACGCTATCGCACGAAAACATGAGATAATCTTTGAGGACGCAGGCTACTACGACGAGTAACGATTGAAAGATTGGAAGACTGGAAGATTGGAAGATTGGAGATTATCCGATCCTTCCATCCTTCCACTCTTCCTCGCAAATCCCTCCGCACTTCCAAAAGTTTCGTTAGAAATATGCAAATCAACCAGCCACATCAAACGTCCCGCGGGATGAGCGACTACCAATTAAAGATGGCATTTATCATGCCTACCATGGTTTTGCTCATCTTGATGAACATCTTTCCGCTCCTCTGGTCGTTATACCTAAGTTTCCATCGCTTCAAAGCCTCAATGCCCGCAGCCGCCAAATTTATCGGTGTTCGTAATTACGCGCGTCTGCTTCAAGACCCAGAGATCTGGGGTTATTTTCAAACCACTGCCTACTTCGTAGTATTAGCAGTGGCGGCGCAATTCTTTATCGGGTTCGGGTTGGCGCTGCTCCTAAATCGCGAGTTCCGATATAAAGGTTTCATTACAACGCTCCTCCTACTCCCGATGATGTTATCCCCGGTGGTGGTAGGACTCTTCTGGCGGTTTATTCTTCTTTCAGATAATTCCGGATTGCTGAATTTTTTCCTGAATCCGATTCTGAAATCACCCATCGGTTGGACGACCAATCCAAAAGTAGCAATGTTAGCCGTTGTTATTGTCGATACATGGATGTGGTCGCCATTCATGATGCTGATCGCTTTGGCGGGTTTGAGCGCAGTTCCGAAATATCTCTATGAAGCCGCGGATGTCGATAGAGCCTCCACTTGGTTTAAATTCCGATGGATTACGTTGCCACTGGTATCACCGCTCCTACTCATTGCGCTCCTGTTCCGAACGATGGATGCCTTCAAGATGTTTGACATCGTCTATGTCCTTACCCGCGAAGGTGGACCTGGCACTGCCACGGAAACTGTGTCAATGAACCTCTATAGACTCGCTTTTCGGGACTATAACACTGGTAAAGCGTGCGCTATGGCATATATTCTACTTATCATTATCGTCGCGCTGAGCAATATCTATGTGAAATACCTCAACCGCGTTAAAGGGGAAGCATAAGGAAAATGCGGAATCAGAAAAATTTTTGGCACTACCTCATCATAACACTCATTGCTGTTGCTGTGATTATCTATATCGTCCCGATTTATTGGATTTTGGCAACGTCCCTGAAAGGGTTCGCAGATATTACTACGAAACTGCCCAAGTTCGTCTTTAAAATATCGCTGGAAAACTATCAGAAATTGATGCCGACAGAGGGTGTGCCGGGTGTAACATACCTATTTCTGGTAGAAGTGATTGTAGGGCTGCTGCTCTTCGGTGTGATCACGGTGTTTAAAGTGAAATTACCCCGTTATCTCGGTTTGGTCTGGAATGGTATTTTCGTTTTAACCTGTCTCTATAGTTTTCTGAGTCTGCCACCACTGCAGAGTCGTCTCCAAACGGATGCCCGATTTAATTTCCTGTTACTGATCGTCTGCACAATTATCGCCTATCTGTTGATTGTCCCATTAAAGAAAACGGGCGGTATAGTGTTTCAAACGCAAAAGAAGCTGCGACTGACGCTCGTTTTACCGAGTGTCTTTGGAACAATCGCTATTTGTGTCGCGTTGGCAAGCGGTGGGTCGAAGTATTTCTATCAGTTGCTCAATAGTATCATCATTGGCGGCGGCAGCACGATTCTCGCAGTAGGACTCGGAACACTCGCAGCTTACGCCTTTTCCCGATTCGATGTAGCCGGTAAGGATGACCTACTCTTTTTTATCCTCAGTACGCGGATGCTCCCCCCTGTCGTTGTTGTTATCCCGATCTATCTGATGTATAGCGCGCTTGGGTTGCGCGATACACACTTCGGCTTGATTCTGCTCTATACTACCTTTAACGTCTCATTTGCGGTGTGGCTCATGAAGGGATTTATCGATGAAATTCCGAAGGAGTATGAAGATGCTGCACTCGTTGACGGCTACTCCCGGTTTCAAACTTTTATGAAGGTGATTTTACCGCAGTCTGTCACGGGCATCGCCGCAACCGCGGTGTTCTGTCTGATTACAGCGTGGAACGAGTTCGCCTTTGCCTTAGTTCTCACGGAAGTCGGCGGCAAAGCGGTGACCGCGCCGCCCTCAATCACGAGTGCGACCGGTTCTGCAGGCATGGATTGGGGAAAAATCGCTGCATCAACATTTGTTTTTCTGCTTCCCGTCGCTGTTTTTACCTTCTTAATGCGGGGGCATCTGCTTAGAGGCGTTACATTCGGCGCTGTGAAGAAGTGAGGATCTAAAAGTAGTAGGCACGCTCATGAAGATTAAGAATTTAATCGGGTAATTTTCAGTTTTCTTGTCAGACTCGGTGCGGTTGGAATGCAGATCGCATTTGGGTGAGTACACCGCAAAACCGCACCTACCGGACCTGGAGTAAATTACCCAGTTTATTTTTTTATCTTCATCCGTGTGCCGTAGATGTGTTTATAGAAACTGAAAACTTCTGTAGATTTTCAAACAGAAATAATGCTAAAATACATACAACTTCCACATGGCAACTTGGGTCAATAGCGTCAAATCCGAAAAACAATGGATGGAGGTTCCTAAAATGAGTAGACATGCACTGCAACTCACTGATGAACAGATGCGGGATTTCATCATCAACGGGTACGTCAAGATAAAGCCCGATTTCCCGCCGAATTTCCATGAAAACATTTACGAACAACTCAACGCAATGTTTGAACGGACAGGTAACTTGGGGAACAACGTCCTGCCGCTTATCCCTGAGATGCAGGAGATTTTTGACCATCCTATGGTCCACGGGGCAATGCAAGGTGTGCTCGGTTCAGACTACGTCATGCATCCACACCGATACTGCCACTACAACCCTGAAGGCAGCGATGGACAAGGTTTCCATAAGGATACTTATGAAGGCGATGAACAGATCCGTCGTCACCGGTGCCGTTGGACGATGGCGTTCTATTACCCACAGGATGTCACAGAAGATATGGGACCCACCGCTGTCCTGCCCGGCTCCCAGTATTACGAGACAGGTGAAAGCGCACACGAGCAGCCGGACCTTTCGCTCTGTGGTGAAGCGGGAACTGTGACAATCGTCCACTACGATTTATGGCACCGCGCAACGCCAAATCGGAGTGACAAAAAGCGGTATATGGTGAAATTCCTTTTTTCCCGGCTCGGTGAGCCACAAAACCCGGCGTGGCAAAGCGATACTGCTAACTGGCAGCACGATGAAGCACCTGAACACCCAGAACTGTGGGAATCGTTATGGGATTGGTATTACGGGAAACAGAACGGTATTGCCAACGGTGTTTCGCACGCTGAAGTGGACACCCTCATCGAAACTTTAGACAGCGACAATGAGAGAGAACGGCTAAATGCTGCATATCGCTTAGGGCGGATCGGTGCCGATGCTGTGCCGACGCTGAAGCAGGCGTTACACGGTAAATCTGATGCGATTCGTAACTACGCAGGATATGCGTTGAGTCTCACCGGTGCCTCCGCTGTGCCGACGCTCATTGACGCATTACAGGCAACAGATGACTCCATCCGTGGCACTGCAGCGTATACCTTAGCGGATATGGGCAAAACCGCACAGGAAGCAATGCCAGCGTTGACGCATGCAGCGCAGGACACTTCTGAATGGGTTCGACGACATGCGACTGAGGGATTGGGACTTATCGGACAACAGGTTTCTGAGGATATGGATTTGTCGGAGACTGTACAGGTCTTAACGGACGGTCTGGCTGATGACTATTACTGGATTCGCGATAACGC
>JAAXHI010000174.1:15543-16805 GCA_012270875.1 Candidatus Poribacteria bacterium
AAAAAAGAGAGAGGGAGGCGTGCAAGATGAACAGACCAGCACTGAAGCTTACTGATGAACAGATGCGGGATTTCATCGTCAACGGCTACGTCAAGGTGAAAACCGATTTCCCGCCGAGTTTTCATGAGAATATCTGCCAGCAATTGGACGCAATGTTTGAGGAAACCGGGAATTTGGGGAACAACCTCTTACCAGTTATTCCCGAAATTCAGGAAGTTTTTGACCATTCGGTTGTTCACGGCGCGATGCAAGGCGTACTCGGTTCAGACTACGTCATGCATCCACACCGATACTGTCATTTCAATCAACAGGGTAGCGAAGGTCAAAATTTCCATAAAGATAGTTACGCAGGCGACGAACAGATCCGTCGTCACCGATGCCGTTGGACGATGGCGTTCTATTATCCGCAGGATGTCACAGAAGACATGGGACCTACGGCTGTCCTACCCGGCTCACAGTATTATGAGACGGGTGAAAGTGCGCATGAACAGCCAGAAATCGCGCTCTGTGGCGAAGCAGGCACTGTGACGATTGTCCACTACGATTTGTGGCACCGCGCGATGCCGAATAGCAGCGACAAAAAGCGATACATGTTGAAGTTTCTCTTTATCCGACTCGATGAGCCACAAACGCCTTTATGGAAGAACGACAGCGACGATTGGCGCACCCTCGGTAATGGCGAAGCATCTGAGCATCCGGAACTGTGGGCGTCGGTATGGGATTGGTACTACGGAAAACAGAACGGCACCACCAACGGTGTCGCGCACGCTGAAGTGGATACCCTCATCGAAACTTTGGAGAGTGAGAATGAAAAGGAGAGGCTAAATGCTGCGTATCGGTTGGGGCGCGTCGGTGTTGATGCTGTGCCTGCCTTGAAGCAGATGTTACATAGTACATCAGCTGCTACCCGCGAGTATGCCGGATACGCCTTAAGTCTCACGGGTGCCCCCGCGGTTCCGACACTCATTGACGCATTGCAGGCGACAGAGGATTCAGTACGCGCAAGCGCAGCATTCACCTTAGCGGATATGGGAAAAGCCGCGCAAGAAGCGATGCCTGCATTAATACACGCCGCACAGGATCCTACCGAATCCGTCCGACGACACGCCACAGAGGGACTTGGACTCATCGGACAACTGGTGTCCGAGGATATGGATTTATCCGAGACTGTGCAGGTCTTGACAGCCGGGTTGAGCGACGACTATTTTCCTGTTCGCGATAACGCCGCCCGTGCCTTAGCGAAGTTGGGAGTGCTTGCTGAA
>JAAXHI010000174.1:16951-26394 GCA_012270875.1 Candidatus Poribacteria bacterium
CGTGCCATCATTGCTTCCGCTGGCAAGTGTCTGTCCATCCGAACTAAACGCTACGCAATTGACAACACGCGTATGCCCTGTTCGGATGGCTGTGTGTTTACCAGTGGTTATGTCTGATATGTAAACCTCCATCGAACTCCCACTCGCAATTGTTCGTCCATCCGGACTAAATGCGATGGAACTGATCCACCTCGGATGCTCTGGAAAGGTTAGCAGAAGTTCGCCAGTGACGACATTCCACAGCCGGATTTTTCTGTCACTACCGGCACTCGCGAGCACCGACCTATTTGGCGAAAACGCGATAGAAGTCACTGAATGCGCATGCCCAATAACGGGGGTTTTGACCTTGCCCGTGCGTGTATCCCATAACCGAATCACATTTTCATCAGTTGCGACAGCAAGGGTATATCCGTCTGGACTGAGTGAAATACTCGGTTTTTTCGTAAAGTTCTCGGTGAAAGTCCGCAGAAGGTTTCCAGTGTGGACATCCCAGAGACGGATTGTATTGTCCCGACTGCTGCTCACAAGTATTACACCATCTGGAAAATAATCAAGAAAAAAGACCCCTTCTTTATGTCCTGTGAGCGTTTTCAGGAGTTGTCCTGTCTGGACATCCCACAAGCGAATCTCGCTATCTCCTGTAGCAAGCGTCTCTCCATCTGGCGAATACGTCACAGAACTGATGTAGTCTGTTCCCGTGAGGGTTTTCAAGAGTTCTCCTGTCTCTATATTCCACAAGCGGACCTTACCTTTTGAACTTCCGGCGGCAAGTGTTTTGCCATCTGGCGAATACGTCACAGAACTAATGTAGGTTGTATGTCCAGTGATGGTTCGCAGGAGTTCGCCTGTGTGTGCATCCCAGAAACAAATGGTTCTGTCATGACTCCCACTGGCAAGCGTCCTTCCATCTGGTGAATATTTCACAGATCGGACATAATTCGTGTGTTTAGTAAGCGTTTTTAAGAGTTTACCGGTCTGTGCATCCCAAAGCCGAATTGTGTTGTCCAAACCGCCACTGGCAAGTGTTGCGCCATCTATTGAATACGCGAGAGAAAAAACGGTCTCTGTATGCCCAACGAGCGTTTTTAGGAGTCGTCCAGTCTGTGCATCCCAAAGCCGAATTTTGCCATCCTGTCCACCACTCGCAAGCGTCAAACTATCCGCGGAATAGACGATGCTATAAATATCATCTGGATGCTCAGTAATGGTTTGACGTAAGGCACCAGTTTGTATATCCCACAAGCGAATCGTATTATCACCCCTGGACCCCACACTTGCAAGCATCTTTCCATTGGGTGAATATGCTACTAACGTGACATTACCAGTATGTCCTGTGAGGGTTCGCAGCAGCTTGCCGGTGTCGGCCTCCCATAACCTTATTGTCATATCGCTACTCCCACTCGCGAGGGTTTCGCCTGTTGGACTGAATGCTAAACACCCGACGAAATCCGTATGTCCCGCGAGCGTACCTTTCTGGTGCCTCGTGTCTGGATCCAACAGGCGGATGTTTTTGTCCTTCGCAACAGCAAGTGTTTTTCCATCAGGACTGAACGCCAATGCATTGACATCCCATGTGTCCCCTGCGAGCAGGTCAACTTCTTCACCAGTACGCGCGTCATAGATCCAGATACCTATTGAACTCTTGATGGCGAGTCGGGTGCCATCTGGGAAATATACCAATTCTCTTATGCTGCCTTTCCCAAAGCGCGCTACAGCCCCTTCAGGTAGATTCCATCGGGTATATTCTTCGGCAAAACTGTTTGATAACAACAGCAGAGAAAAAAGGATTATCAGAATTGTAAGCAGGTTTAGATGTGTCATGGCAAATTCTCCTTGCAAGTTATCTCATAAATGGATTGCGGGATATTTTGCACGGAGATCACATCCGAGAAAAGAATATTTAGGAGATAACTTATAGAAAGTCACGATATCGTGACAAATTTCTTGTAAGCGTATTTCTGTCGGTTTTGTTGGGGATTCAGTAGGGAACCGGCTTCGCAAGCATTTAAGGGTTGGACGAACATTGTTGGAAACGACAAACCTGTAGGAAGTAGGTTCTAAAATGTTCGCTTAAATATTTACGAATCCAGTGAGGCGTTGCCTTTGTAGGCATTTTATATTGAGCGGGACGCTTGAAAAACAGTGTGTAGGGTTTTCAAGCGATAGTTGGCACGAAACTTCGGGAAATTGCGTTTCGTGTTCGCAATGTATATGGTAACACATTTAGCCAAAAAATCCAAATTTACTTTTCTCTTACACCGTGGACGGGTGATATGACGCAGATTGGTACTTATGGGAGAGGATTTAATCATTTTTAGATTGAATTTGTGTCAAATCCCATAATAGTACTGTGCTGTCGTCACTGCCACTGGCGAGCATCTTTCCATTTGGACTAAACGCTACGGACCGAACCGGACGCTTATGTCCAGTGAGGATTGCTATGTGTTTGCCTGTGGCTACATCTGAGATATAGATATTCCCTACAGTTCCACTTGCAATTCTCTGTCCATCAGGACTGAATGCGATAGACATGATCTGGCCCAACTGTTCTGGAAAAGTGGACACTAATTCGCCAGAGGCAGCATCCCATAAACGGATTTTGCGGTCATCTCCACCACTCGCAAGCACCGAGCCATCTGGTGAATATGCGACAGTGGCAACACTCCACCGATGTCCTATGAGCTCAGTTTTAACTTTGCCTGTACGGATATCCCAGAGTCGTATGACTTCTTCGTCGGTTGCAACAGCAAGCGTCTGTCCATCAGGGTGAAGTGTCATATCACGGAGACTGTTATTTCGTTCTGTGTCCATGATAGTTTCCGTGATGGTTTGTAGGAGGTGTCCGGTTGGCACATACCACACATAGACCGTGTTGTCCCAACCTCCGCTCGCAAGGGTTGTACCGTCCATTGAAAATGAGAGTGCCGGAACGCCTCTTTCATGTTCGGTGAGGGTCTTCAGGAGTTCTCCGGTCTGCGCGTTCCACAGCCGAATTTCTCCACGCCAACTCCCACTTGCTAAGGTCTTTCCATCCGGCGAATAGACTACGGAACTGAGGTGATCTGTATGTCCGGCGAGCGTTTTCAAAAGTTTCCCAGTCTGAACATCGCGCAGGGCAACTGCATTATCTGCCCTTTCACTGCTGACGAGTGTGCTGCCATCTGGTGAAAACGCAACTGATCTTGCCAAAAATGTATGTCCACTGATCGTTTGCAGGAGTTCACCGGTGTCAGCATCCCAGAATCGGATTGTCCCGTCGTCCCCTTCACTGGTGAGCACCTTGCCATCAGGGGCATACACCAAAGAATCAACTTGATCTGTGTGACCTATAAGTGTTTTTGCGAGTGCACCCGTGTGAACATCCCACAAATAGATGTTGTTATCCGTCCAACTTCCACTGGCAAGCACGCCACCATGGGGTGAATACACAACGGAAGTAACGGACCTCATATCGGTCGTAATGGTTTTTATGAGTTCACCGGTATGGACATCCCAAAAACGGATCTTGGGATCGCGTCCGCCACTGGCGAGTGTCAGGCTATCAGGAGAGTAGGCAATACTGTAGACTCTATCCGGTTGCTCGGTAAGGGTGTGCAGGAGTGCTCCTGTTTGCGCGTTCCATATACAGATCGTGTTATCTTCAGTACGCCCAGTACTCGCAAGCGTCTTGCCATCAGGTGAATATACCACGGACGTGACCCTATCCGTATGTCCTATGAGGGTTTGCAGCAATTCACCGGTATGGACATTCCAGAGTCTAACTGTGGTATCTCGACTGCCACTGGCGAGTGTTTCTCCGGTCGGACTGAATGCCAACGTATAGACAGAAAACGTGTGTCCTGTGAGGACATCTCTCTGATTTCTCGTGTCTGCGTCCAACAAATGGATGTTACTATCACTTGCGACAGCAAATATTTTTCCATCAGGACTAAATGCCATAGTGCCAGTATCCCACATATCACCCCTCAGTAGTTCAAGCTCTTTTCCAGTGTCTGCGTCATAGATCCAGGTGCCACTTGAACTCTTAACGGCAAGTCGCGTTCCATCTGGAAAATATCTCAAACCACCATAGGCTCTACCTTTTCCAAAGCGGACGATAGCCCCTTCAGGGAGATGCCATCGGGTGTATTCTTGGGCAAAACTGCTTGAAAATGACAGGAAAAATATGGAGATTATCAGAATGGAAAACAAATTCAGGTTTTTCATCAAAATCTTTGGTGTGGAAACCCCCATGCTTTAGCAGGGGGAGGAAACACCGCCTTTGTAGTTGAAATTCAAGCGTGTGAGAACTTGGAAATCTGTGCGTTTCGCACCGGTTGTTAAGCGTTTCCCATCAAGACTATAGATAGAAAATAAACCTTTTCCATTGATACCCGCAAGTCGGGTGAGTCCGTGCTTCACATGCTTTATCAAAGTATTTTTGATAAGTCCATCCCCCAAAACGGTGCCACCATATCGGGGACGTTTACCCCCTTTTTGTGGGTTCTGTCTATGAAGTTCACGTCTGCGTATCGGTATAGGGGATATGCAAAATATATCCGTGTTATCAGGTATGCTATGGTCTCCGCCAACACTGTGATACGCCAAACACCAACTATCCACACAATGGGCATCAAAGGTTTCCGCTAACTTCTTTGAAGACTTCTTGAGACCTAACCTATCGCGTATCTCTTTGGTTTGCCATCCTTGAAGTGTTAGCAATGCCCAACGTTTTCGGATTTCAGTATAGAACCACTGTTTACCAACTTCAAGTGGACTAAAAGATTGATTCCATTTTTTAGCAGATGGTACTGTCCGTGCCTTAATATCCTCTACACATACGTGTGTGACTGGATACAACTTTGAAAGCCACTGAAGGATACGAAGTTTCCAATCCCACCTCGCACGCGTGCCAGCGGGGATACGCTCTCTATTCGATAGGTTGTGCTGTTTGTGTTTGCGGTTCGGAGACTTCCGTGAACGTCTACCTCTACGCAACTCACGACGCTTTTCAACTTTCTTGCCGACACCCCTATGAGCGTCGGCTTGAATATTCAAATAGGTGTGTGCTTCTGATTTGACGGTAAAGCCTTCTTTCTTACTACCGGGGTCTACACCGACGACTATCTCTTGGAAATACCTATCAGAAGGATCGACGTTGAGACGCACGCAAAATACGCCATTCTTCCAAAAGGGTGTTGCCTTCTTGTCTCTAATCCACTTCCGTGCCCGTGAAGGCTTTGTCGGCATCAGTGGATTTTGATTTTTGTCTACAACCGGAACAAACATAGTTTGTAAGTCTCCTATGGAGTTTATATTGCCCCATCCAGATCGTAGTATCGGCGTTTACATAGGACTTGGGGAGCATCCTAAACACCTCTGCGAACCACCACAGATACTACGATATTTTACTGTAGTAAAGAACTTAATCTCTAACAGGGAACGTGTGGTTACGCTATGTCAAAGCACCCATGCTTTAGCAGGGTGATCTTTACCAGTTCTCCTGTAATTTTGATTTTCTGATTGCTGACTTTAATCGGTTTTGGCGCGGAACCGTGTCATATCCCACAAAAGTACTGTCCCATCGGTGCTACCGCTGGCAAGCGTCCGTCCATCGGGCGCGTAGGCTACTGATAAAACATACCCTGTATGTCCAATCAAACCCGATTTAGGTCTCCCGGTTTCTGGATCCCACAAGCGAATCATCATGTCCCAACTTGCACTCGCGAGCGTGCTACCATCCGGCGAAAATGCGATCGTTAGGACGTATGTCGTATGCCCCTTGAGCATCTGCTTGTTCCGTCCTGTGTATGCATTCCACAGCCCTACCGTCCTGTCATCACAAGCACTGGCGAGTGTGCTACCATCCGGACTGAAGGCGAGTCCTGTAATATCGTTTCGATGTCCCTCAAGCGTTAGTTTATGTCTACCGGCGCGCCCATCCCATAAATGGATCTCGTTATTAGTTCCATCTCCGCTTGCAAGTGTTCTACCATCGGGTGAGAACGCCACTGCCCTAACATCCCCCGTATGTCCTTTGAGGATATGCAACGGGTCGCCAGTTTTGGCGTCCCACAAACGGACGGTATCATCATTACTCCCACTCGCGAGTCTGTTTCCATCCGACGCGTAAGCCAACGCCACAACATTATCCCAATGACCACTCAGTGTCTGTTTATGTTGCCCTGTTTCTGGGTCCCACAAGCGAATGGTATCGTCCCAGCTGCCACTTGCAAGGGTGCTACCATCAGGACTAAAGGCGACAGCGGCAACCGTCGAACCGTGTCCGGTGAGTGTGTTTTTGTGTTCGCCAGTTTTGGCATCCCATAAATGGATTGTGTGTCTTGTATTCCCACTCACAACCGTCTTTCCATCCGGCGAAAACGCAACCGCTTTGACATCCGCCGTGTGTCCAACGATACTTTTTTTCACCACCCACGTCTGCGTGTCCCACAAGCGAATGGTACCATCGTGACTCCCGCTCACCAGTGTCTCCCCTTGAGGCGAGTATATCGCCGAGACGACGGGACCTGTGTGCTCCGTAAGTCTTCGCAAAAGTTTACCGGTGTAGGGGTTCCATTGATGGATCGCGTTGTCCCAACTCGTGCTGACGATTGTCTCACTGTCCGGTGAAAAGACTGCCGATACAACATACCATGTGTGTCCTGTGAGGGTCCGTATATGTTCGCCTGTGCCTACGTTCCATACGCCGATTGTGCTGTCGTCGCAACCGCTGACAAGCGTCAGCCCATCCGGACTAAAGGCGATAGAAGTTACGGCGCGTTTGTGACCTGTCAAAGTTTTCAAAATCTGTCCGGTGTGGGTATCCCATAACAGGATTGTGCTGTCCGCACTCCCACTCGCAAGCACCTTGCCATCGGGACTGAAAGCAACTGTACGTCCCGTGTCTGTATGTCCAGTGAGGGTTCTCTTGAACCTTCTGGTGCGGAGGTTCCACAAACGGACGGTATCGTCTTCACTCGTACTTGCAAGGGTGTTACCATCGGGACTAAAGGCAACGGCTCTCACTCGGCGTGTGTGTCCTGCGAAGGTCGCCTTCCGTCTTCGGGTCTTTGTATCCCACAATCGAATCGTGTTGTCGCTACTCCCACTTGCCAGCGTTTGTCCGTCCGGGCTGAAGGCGACACAGTAGACGTTGTGTGTATGTCCCCTCATGAGCACTAATTCCGCGCCGGTGTGGGCATTGTAGAGCCAGATCCCGATGCTGCTCGCCACCGCGATTGTATTGCTATCAGGCGAATATTTAATCTCATTAATCTTGCCTTTCCCTAAACGTGCGATGGCACCTTGGGGCAAATTCCATCGGGTGTACTGTTGCGCAGCACTATTAGATACTGATAGAAGAGAAACAAAGATTATCAGAAAGGGAAACAGATTTAGATTTTTCATGATGCGAATTCTTTTTCGTAGACCGTATTTGTTGATGTGGCACACTTGAGAGCAATTTAGCACGCGCCCCTAATTTTTACCACTCTTTTCAGGTTGAAAGTCAAAACCGTTCCGTTTTCTGAACGATTTTGTTTCTACACATCAATTGCGCAAGCCGAGTTGATGGCTTAACTCCATTAAACGTTTGTTAATGCCCGTTTTATCAACTCGGTTTCCATCCACAAATTCTTGGTATTCCGGCAGCAACCCATCTGGGACCATCATGCGTGAATTCGCTTCACGCAACGCTAATAATCCCATAAAGATTTGCATCTCCCGCGAATAATCTGGTGCAAAGTCATTTAGAGACTGACGGAGTTCGCCTTCTGTGAAGGTATCACGACCGCTGCGTCTGGCGATGTTATTTGCCCGTTGAACAATCAAAAGCAGATCCCGCCACGTCAACCCATCCGTTTCTGCGTCTCCGACAAGGGACTGGAAATTGATGTTGCCCGATGCTTGCCCCCGACAGAAAATCCTTAAGATTTCTACTCTGCCACCACTTGTCGGCGGTAGCATAATCAATTTGGTATCGAAAATACCGTACCGTCGAAAGATCGGCGGCATTAGGTCAGGTCGCTGCGATGCGCCTACCCAGATGACTCTACCGTGCAGTGATATGTCGTTTATAGCGTTCACGAGGGCAGACGGCAAGATCCGATCATGCTCCTCTGGATTCATCGTTGTATGCGGTGATGCCTGCTCAATTCCATCCATAAAGACAACTGTTGGGGCAATGCCGCGGATAAAATTGAGTCCCGCATTCAGGTTCCGTTCATAACTGTTCCCATCTTGATTAATATTTATCGTTACTTCGCCGATCTGATGAGCATAGCGAAGTCGGACGAGCGTCATATTCGCCTCACCCGCGAGGACCCTTGCAGCGTGTTCCTTGCTGGTTCCAGGGGGACCCAACAAAAGTATGCCACGCGGCACACGTCGCAGATCTCGATTTCTCATACCTTCAGCAATATCCCGGATAATTCGTATGACATACCAGCCGTCGTCAGAGGGCCCCTCTGCGTTTCACCGAGTTCAAGAACGCCGCGGCTGAAGGTCCGAATACTCTCACCTCGGTATCTGAACAAGGGTTCACCGCCTGCTTTTTGTTGCGTAGATTCTGCCTGTTGCACAACATCGTGAACACCCAATAGGTTTAACCCAATTGTTTCCCTCGCCAAGGTTTCTCGCTCGCGCTGATTTCCCAAGGTTTTACGCATCTGTGCTGAACCGTCGGAGATGTCATGTAGATTTTCAATAAACCTTAAGCGTTCATCGTAGTTCGGAAACGGGATTTCTATCACAGGAATCTCAGGATTCACAGTGAAATTGGGGTGTACGTCGGATATATTGTGCGTAACGAGCAGGATGACGTGCTTACGCCTTCGGACATCAAGGTCCGATGCCCAATATTGGATTTGGCTAAACAAGAGTTGGATTTCATCTTTTGCTACCTCGTTCAACGATGGATCGTTCGGCGTGAGCAGCTCCAGAGCATTGATTACCAATCCAACCCTTGATCTTCCTTGCCGCAAGAGGCGGTTTAATTTTTGACGGAATTCCGCAGAAGGCGAAGGGTCCATGGTCACGAATGGATCTTCGTGTTCTTTATCAAACGCCAAACCGGCATTAATTCTTCGGCGTATCAGCTGCGGGTCTACTTCCTGTTCAGCGAGATTAATGTCGTCAACCCCTCTAAAGCGTTGAAGCGTCTGAAGCCATGTCGCTAAACTCTGAAAATGAAAAGCACCTGTTTTGTTGTACTGTGGGAAGATCTCAAGTGCTCGCTGTGTGTTTCGCCATTGACCCACTTTGGGGAAATGAATGCCTTCTACTGTATTATATCCGAGAACAAGTTGGCAACCTAATACATTGAGCTGCGCCATCAGATAGTCCGTAGTGCGCAGATAACCGTAAACATCGTCGTATAGCAGATCATTTACATTAAAATGGAGCAGAAATTGGTGAGCAGAACCTGCCTCATAGTGTTTTTTGACTTCATCCCAGAACATTTT
>JAAXHI010000319.1:0-1638 GCA_012270875.1 Candidatus Poribacteria bacterium
CTTCCCCCTGCTGGTTTGTTCCACCCTGTCTTGCCCGTGCGCAATGGCCAAAAACTCACCTTTCCTCTCTGCCGCACCTGTGTCCAGGAAGAGCAGGCCAAACCAATGTTGAGTCGCAACCATTATTGTTCTCGTTCCGTTGCCGATCGCACGCTACGCGGGACCTGGTGCACCCCCAGCTGGTCAAAGCGGTGGAAAAGGGGTACACCCTAGTCAAGATCCACGAAGTCTGGCATTTTCCCCCGAGCAACGCAGGACGGGTTTTTTTGCAGATTACGTAAACACATGGTTAAAGTTAAAACAAGAATCCGCTGGGTGGCCGGGTTGGTGTCAGACCGTGGAGCAGAAACGGGAGGATATTCTTCGCTACCAGGAACGGGAGGGCATCAGACTGGATATTGCCAGCATTGCCAAAAATCCCGGAAGTAAGGCCACGGCCAAGTTGATGCTAAACAGGTAACTAACCCTTTTTTTCCAAGTTGGATTTTTCTTTTCTTTTCATTCTTTTTTCCTTTTTCCATAGTTTCTGGGGTAAATTCGGCGAGCGTGTCAACAAACCCACCACCATCACCGTCAAGGACCCTGCCCATTTGGTCAGTCTGACCTCGGATGCCGCCCTCGACATCAATACTCTCCACCTCTGTACCGACGACTTCGTGGAGGCCGTTTACACCAGCGTCCAAGAAATTGCGGTCAAAGGGACCAAAACCCGACATCTTCGTTAGCGGCCTTCACCACATGTCATGCTCGGCTCAAACTCTACGAGTCCCTCGACACCCTTTAAAAGCAAGTCCTTTACTATGACACGGACAGTGTCGTGTATAAGTGGAGTCCCGGTCAGCCTAGCATCGCCATCGGAGATTTTCTGGGGGCCATGACGGATGAATTGGACGAGGATGTCTTCACGGAGTTTGTTTCCGGGGACGCCAAGAATTATGGGTACCAGACCCGGGCAGGCAAAGTCGTTTGCAAAGTACGCGGTTTCACGTTGGACGTCCGCGGATCCGCCGTCTTAAATTTCAACACCATGAAAGACAATATTGTATCAGAATTAGACACTTTGAACATTGTCACGCCCTATCATTTCCGAAGGGATTTAGAACAGAAAAAAATTCAAGTCGTTCCGCTAGAGAAGCAATATGGGTTGGTTTTTGATAAGCGGGTGATCAATGTAGCCACCCGATCGATTCATCCCTATGCCTACGAGAGCATTGGCGATGAACTAGAGCTTTTGTTAGATTTGTAAACCCAATTAAAGGGCGTGACGTCATCAGGACGTTGCAAATGTCCCGACTGTAACCTAGGCCACTTGTCGAGATGCCATTTAAAAAACATGATTTTTTTTCACTCCAATCCTGTGTGCGTGTTTTCTTTTTTCCCTCCGGCCGCGCCGTTCCCACCCATTTCCAAAACCTGGAACCCAGGTCTACGTGATGCCTTTCCCGCGCTCTGATTGGTCGAAATGGGTCACGTGAACACAAATGATGACGTTTAATGCTAATGAGACACGTGACCCAGAAAGACAATAGCCCTATTGTCTTTCTCGTGCTCTGATTGGTTAGGACCGCTATCAGCCATATTGACTACTTTTCAGTATTACCTGAGCTAATTTTAATTGTTACGCTTTTCCTCAGTTTT
>JAAXHI010000319.1:1683-1866 GCA_012270875.1 Candidatus Poribacteria bacterium
TAAGCCGTCTTCGCCATCTCTGTACGGTTTTATCTGCACTCACTTGCAAGAAAGGCAGTGATGTTAGAAAGACTCACTGCGCCGCCTTCTTAACGTCTGTTGGCTCGGATCTCAACGACGGAATAAAAACAAAATAGCTCTGTCACTTACTTAGGCGGCAGAATGAAGTGAAATGCCCATTTA
>JAAXHI010000250.1 GCA_012270875.1 Candidatus Poribacteria bacterium
AGGCTCAGCCGCTGTGTTTGGACTGAATGTACGCATAAATCCTTTAGACATCCGACGACAAATCGGGTACATGCCGGAAGACGAATGTTTGATACCCGGGATGAACGCTGTCCAGCTCGTCTCCTATGCAGGCGAACTCTGTGGGATGCCGAGCCGAGATGCCATGCAACGCGCACACGAAGTACTCTATTACGTCGGACTGGACGAAGAACGTTATCGAACAATAGACGGATACTCCGCAGGTATGAAACAGCGCGTGAAGTTGGCGCAGGCGTTGATACACGATCCAAAGTTACTACTCCTTGATGAACCCACAAACGGGATGGATACAAGTGGTAGGGAAGAGATGCTTCAACTCGTTAAAGACATAGCGATGGATAAAGGCATCAACGTGATCTTGTCTTCGCATCTGCTGCCTGATGTAGAGTATGCGTGCCGTGAGATTATCGCGCTCTCACACGGTAGCGTTGTCATCCAAGAACAGATCGAAACGCTGAGACAGAACAAGGGACAAGCCTTCGATTTGCGGATTGTGGGGGACAGCGATGCCTACATCACCGCTTTGGAACGCCAGAATTATCGCGTTGAGGTGCGGCCTGATAAACACCTTCGAGTTACGTCCGAGAGCCAAGCAGAAACAGGCACAAAGTTCCTTTTTCAACTCGCCTACGATACCGGTGTACAACTCCGTCAGTTACGTGAAGTGAAACATTCGTTAGAGGACATCTTTGCTGAGGTGATGAGCGTAGATGCACAATAGCATCGGATACCGATACCTTTACCGTTCAGACAAACACCTGTTTGTTAGGACTTACGCATTTCCTCTTAAAGTCCCCCTGATAAGGGGGATTTAGGGGGTTTATGGTATATCCCGTAATTATTTGCACACACGAATGGAACCGTAGGGGTTGGGTCACCCAACCCCTACGAGCGAAAAGTGTAAACTTATTTTCGGATTTTACTATAAAAGTAAAAAGTCTACTATCGCGTGCTAAATTTGCGTAAGTCCTATGTGTTTTTATCAGATGATTATAGACGCAAGGAGGAATTCGCATGGCAGATAACAATGGTATTATACAGATTGGCGTTGCAGAAGTAGATATTACCCCAGATTACCCGATACGACTCAGCGGCTATGGCAGCCGTCGCACAGAATCCGACGGTATCATCCAGCGGATATGGGCGAAAGCACTTGCGATCGGCAGCGATACCGATGAACCTGTCGTCCTCGTGACCGTCGAAAACTGTGGTTTACCGGACGAGTTAACCGAGGAGGTATCGCGCAGGGTCAGAGAAACAACAGGTATTTCACGGGCGCGTTTTGCAGCGTGTTTTTCGCATACACATAGCGCGCCTTGCCTGACAAACGCCGCACCCTTCCTATTCAGTTCGGATATTCCGCCTGACCACCAGGAAACGATAGACCGATATACCCGACAATTTAAAGACTGGATGGAAGAGGTCGCACTTGCGGCGTTAGCAAACCGTGAACCCGCACGATTAACATGGAGCATCGGCGAAGTCGGATTCGCGAAGAATCGGCGGACTGAAGGTGGACCGGTGGATCACGCACTACCGTGCTTACAGGTCAGAGATGTAGACGGGAATTTGCGCGCCGTGTGGGCGAGTTACGCATGCCACTGCACAACGTTGGCAGGCACTGACAATCATATCTGTGGCGACTGGGCAGGATTCGCGCAAGAGGAAATCCAAAACGCACTCCCCGGTGTAAAGGCACTAATCTCTATCGGATGCGGTGCCGATGCGAACCCCGAATCCCGGATGATGCCGATGCCAGAAGGGAAAGAGGAGGTCTTCAGCACCCGCCTCGCTTATGCGAAAGCGCACGGCGCGGCTCTCTCGCAAGAAGTCCAACGCTTGGTTAATAGCGATACTAAACCGCTCTCCAGTGTTCCGACTGGCGCGTTTGAACGGGTCAATCTACCATTTGATACATTACCGACCCGTGAAGAATGGGAAGCACGGGTAGCAGCAGGTGGGCACGATGCCTATCATGCACAAAAACACCTCGAACGCCTACAGAAAGGACAGCCGATACAAGCCGAACTCTCCTATCCCGTACAAGCGTGGAAATTTGGCGATGAACTTGCCATTGTTTTCCTTGCGAGTGAAGTGGTCGTCGATTATTCGCTGCGGCTGAAACGTGAGTTGGATTCGGAACGGTTGTGGGTCGGTGGGTATGCGAACGCGTTTCCCGGCTATATTCCGTCTGAGCGAGTATTAGCGGAAGGCGGCTATGAAGGCGGCGGTGCGATGCTCTATTTCGGGCCACCGACCCGATTCGCTCCCGGTGTTGAACAGTTAGTGATTGACACGGTGCATCGATTGGTGCCGGACGAATTTTCAGCAGAATCGGAATAAGCAGTATTTTTCATAGGAATGTCAGTTTAGGGATTGCTGTCTCTATGAACACGCGCGTAGCCGTTCCACCGCTCCAACCTACACTCCCTATAATAATAGCGAGTCCAAAAAAGATAAGCGCGTGCCAGAAGGTTCGCGGTGCGGTGACTTCTTCGCTAAGTTGGCTGCTGACACGATCGTTTTCCAGATATAGGATCGGAAAAAAAATAATGAGTCCTGCCCCTAAACCTGCTATCAATTTGTAACCTGTTTTTCCCGATATCCAAACCGCTAATATTGGAATAAGATTAATTCCAATGAGAATGAAGATGCCAATGGAACAAACAAAACAGGCGCAGAGTTGTTTGCCGTTGAGTTCACTGGTTACACGCTCATTCTCTCTGAGCAAAGCAGGTATGACAATAGCCGCCACCACTGCTAAAACTATTGTCAATCCGAATTGCCACTCCACGAAAGTTCTACCCATGCGCAACGCCAAAAAATATGCGAAGAACCCGATAACAGTAAGCAAGGCACGCTCTAAGGAGGGTAGACTTTGCGGTGCCTTTACGACGTTATCAGCAGCATCAAACGTCTGCTGTAAGTCAGCATTCATACGATTTTGGGCTTCTTCCGTTGAGGCATCAGACATTTTGGTTTCCATAAATTAGTCCGTAAGTTACGACCTAAAAAGTTATAGACACTCAAAAAAACTCAAACTATCTATTCGGTAAAATTTGTTTCAAGGATCGTCATGCTCCAAAGCTTCCATTCGCCATCTTCTTTTCGAAAAATGTGAAATGTATCAAGGATGTTATCGTTAAACGCTGGTCCAGCAACCTTTTCCGTGGAAAACTCAAGCCTCGCGATCGCGTACGGGTCATCCTGTCCAATGTATCGGAATAGCCGCATCTGATATTTTACGTCATAAGTTTCAGAGAAAGAAATAAGAAGTTTTTCCGTATTGGAATAAACAGGAGATTGCGTATGCATGGTATCCAATACAGCCTCAATATCTTCAGCTTGGGTCGCTCTCAGATTTTCTGTTATTAACGCCTTGATTTCTGCTGCTACATCCTCATCGGTATCTGCTGCAACATTTTCGCTTTTCGGAGAGAATACCACCAGGCACAAACAAAGTCCTATCATAATTGGTATAGCGGCGTAAAACATCTTCATAATTGTCTATTCCTCATTGTATTGGGTAGTAAGGGACCCCTATGAACTTGCTCACTAATGTTCCTATGTACCAGCCTATTAATGCGCTAATAACAGCCAGTCCAATGAATAGGAAAGTATTGATGTAACGGCTGATTTGGGGTTGCCCATTGTGAGGCTTGTCAGTTACGCGAACATTCTCCACAAATAGCATAGGCACGACAATAATCGCTGACATCCCTGAAATCACAGCGAATCCAACCCAGGACTCAAATTCTGCCCAATTGAAAATAAAAGCCCAAGTACTTGCTAAAAGTCCAATGCTGAACAATGCAAACGCTTTTAATGCAGATACAGACCAAGCTTTTTGGGGCTTTTTTATAAAACCGCCAAAGGAACGAAACTGACGACGGACATCAAAATTGGAGCGGTTTTGGACTTGTTCCATGAGGTCATCAGACATGTGGATACCTCGAATTAAAACAGAAGGTACGATGGGATATCGCACCTTCCACGTTTTTCGCTAAATCAATCCAGTTTCCGTCAGCGTCTTACGCAAGGATTCAAGATTCGCGGGAACCATCGGAGCAAGCGGTAACCGCAATTTCCCGTTAAGTTTCCCCATGAGTTGGAGCGCGGTTTTCGCAGGAATCGGGTTCGTCTCAATAAAGAGATCAACCGCCAACGGCAATGTTTTATAGTGAAGCTTCTGGGCAAGTTCAAGATTACCTGCATGGAAAGCGTTACACATCTCCGCGACATCTGCCGGGTCGATATTCGCGACAACCGAGATTACACCTTTGCCGCCGACAGCAAGAATCGGCAGTGTATTGACATCATCGCCTGAAAGCACAACGAAGTCATCGGGACACAAGTTGACGACTTCACTGGCGCGTTTGAGTTCACCCGTCGCTTCCTTAAGCGCAACAATGTTTGGATGTTCAGCAAGGCGCGCGATCGTCGGTGAAAGAATGTCGGTACCGCAACGTCCGGGAACGTTATAAACAACGATCGGGATGTCCACCGTGTCAGCGATTTTCATGTAGTGGGCATACAAACCCTCTTGGGTAGGCTTGTTGTAATACGGCGTGACAATCAGCGCAGCATCCGCACCGGCGGCTTTGGCGTGTGCTGTTGCGCGTAGTGTACGGGTCGTCGAGTTAGAACCTGTCCCCGCAATAACAGGTACCTGTCCGTTCACCGTTTCAACAGTGAGTTCTATCACCCTGTCATGTTCAGCCTCTGACAGCGCAGGCGATTCGCCTGTTGTGCCACACGGGACGATGCCGTGTGTGCCGCCGTCAAGCTGAAATTGAATCAGTTCCTTGAGTTTCGCTTCGTCAAGCGATTCATCGTCCTTAAACGGTGTGACAAGTGCAACATAAGAGCCTTGAAACATGATCTAAATTCTCCTTCTATCTATAAGCCTCACGCAGGAGGAAACGGGTTACATAGCAGTTTAATAATTCCACGCATCCGATGTCAGTTCACCGACATAGATAACACGAGCGTCGCCTTCAAGATAGACGTTTCGAGGTTCGCCATCTTCTACCTCAAAATGGATCTTTAAAACGATGCCACTCGCTGTTTTGACAGAGACGGGGGATACCACCTTTCCCAATGTCGCAGCGATAATCGCAGAAGCGATCGACCCTGTGCCACACGCGAGCGTTTCATCTTCAACACCCCGTTCATACGTCCGAATATCAATTAGTCCTGGCGACTCGACACGGATAAAGTTAGCGTTGGTACCATCGGGCTTGAAATTGGTGTGATAGCGTGTCTGTTGTCCGAGGTTAAAAACATCGGTCCGTTCTAAATCCTCTACAAAGAAAACGACATGCGGGACACCACTATTCGCGAAACCGACGGCGTGCATCCCATCGTCGAGTTGAAGCGGGACATTCAACCGAATATCCGTCGGATCGCTCATACGAACTTTAACGTTCTCACCCACTATTTCGGATTCATAAATGCCAGCATTCGTTAAAAATCGCATCTGTTCGGACGCGATGCCGTTCAGGTAGGCGAATTTGGAGATACAGCGCGCCCCGTTTCCACAGGTCTCCACCTCACCACCATCAGCATTAAAGTAGCGCATCCGAAAATCGACATCATCTGCCTTTTCCACGAGCAGAATGCCATCAGCACCAACGGACATACGGCGTTGGCAGAGTTTTTTGACAAATTCTGTATCCGTGCTATCAACGATCTTCGCAAAATTATTGATAATAACGAAATCGTTACCCGCACCACTAAGTTTCATAAAAGGTATTTTTTCCATTGTGGGTCCTTTATTACTACAGAGATTTGAATTTTTTAATATGATAGAATTATTTGGTTTTCAAGTCAAGCGTATATAAACTTACGAAGCCGCTGCCATAAGCGCATGCGTTCGGAGTTCCGCGACAATCCCTAAAACGCCGTCGTAACTATCGCATGTGACGAGACGGTAGCGGAAAGGTTTGACGTGTGGGATCCCCTTGAAATAGTTGCTATAGTGCCGACGCATCTCTAAAAGCCCGCGTCTTAAGCCTTTCCACTTAATCGAGAAATCGAGATGCTTTCTGAAAACAGCGATACGTTCATCTATTGAGGGGAGCGGCAGCAATTCGCCAGTCGCAAAATAGTGTTTGATCTCCTTGAAAATCCAAGGGTATCCAATCGCAGCGCGCCCAATCATAATACCGTCAACACCGTATTGTCCGCGCATCTGTGCCGCTTTCTGAGGACTATCGACATCACCGTTACCGAAGACAGGAATATGCATGCGCGGGTTATCCTTAATCTGACCGATGAGTGTCCAATCCGCCTCGCCTTTATACATCTGTCGTCGGGTTCTACCGTGAATAGCGATGGCTCGAATGCCGACATCCTGTAGTCGTTCCGCGACTTCAACGATATACTTCGTTCTATCATCCCAACCGAGCCGCGTCTTGACGGTTACAGGTAAGTCGGTGGTTTTCACCATTTCGGCAGTCATCTTGACCATCTTGGGTATATCTTGTAAAATACCGGCACCCGCCCCTTTACACGTGACCTTCTTGACAGGACAGCCATAATTAATATCAATAATATCGGGTTGAACCTTCTCAGTGATTTCAACAGCGGCGCGCATAGAGTCGATATCGTGTCCAAAAATCTGGATACCGATAGGTCGCTCCGCTTCAAAGATGTCTAACTTAGCGACACTCGGCGCAGCGTCCCGGATAAGTGCCTCCGAGGAGATGAATTCCGTATACATCAGATCCGCTCCGTTCTCTTTACAGACGACGCGAAACGGCGGATCGCTCACATCTTCCATCGGTGCGAGCAATAGTGGAAAATCTGGAATGTTGAGGTTACCAATTGTTAACATTTGATGAATATTTTGAGATTAGAATGATTTCGTTTCTGTTCCGATGACTGAGAATAGATCTTTGCACCTACCTGCCCGTAAATCCTCAAGGGCTTCATCGAACAATCGGTCTAATCGACCAGCTTTCACGTCTTCTTCAAATTGCTCACACCAGGCCTCCCATTCATCTGCCAGAGTTGCATGAAGTTCGGTTTTAAGAGTTTTCAGCAACTCCTCTTGCGTGTCTTTTTCTCGCTTCAGTTCAGGAACTTCCTGTATCCATCCTATCCATTTACTGCCGTTTTTTTGAATGTGAGCAGTATAGGTTTCAAGGTAGTCTTGATATTGGATTTTGACGGTCTGAATTTTTTCCATCCGTGCCTCCTTGTGTTAAAGCCTCTCAGATTAAAGGTATTATACCTTGCAAATGTCCTATTGTCAAGGCGATGAAATCGGAATAGGTATTTGACTTTTTTCCAATTTCGTGATAGATATAGAGACACACTATAGAATACCGTCTATTCACACCAATCTAACAGCGAGGTCTTTTTTATGAGATGTATCTTTGTCGGCATTGAGTATGCAGGGAAATCGACATTAGTCAACCTATTAACGAGCTACTACCAGCATCGGAAATTGAGGGTTCACGTGGACGACCATTTTACGATCCCAGATTCCACACTGAGTCCCGAATCAAGAGCAGCGTACATCCATTTCCCAGATGATGTGAAGGAACGGATGCAGCGGATGCAACTCCAATATCACGTCGAGGTGATCAAAAACTACCCGAATACCATGATCGCAGGATGGCACATTGAGGAACTCGTCTATTCGTCCTTCTATGGCGATGACCCTGAGAGTCCATATTATTCGAGGTATCACGTCAACGCACAGCGTGGCTATGAAACACAGGTGATTGAAGCGCGGTTACCGGATGTCGTAATGATCCATGTGACTGCCAGCGATGCAGCAATCGAGGAACGGATGGAGACAGACCCACACGAATATCAGATTATCAAGAAGGCTGATATTCCAACCCTTAAACAACTTTTTCAGGAAGAGATTGACAAATCCCTTTTTTCGCATAGCGGACGTAAGATTGTGTTGGATACAACAGACAAAACACCCACCGAATCGCTTGATGAACTGCTACTGCTTTCCGAACCGCTTATTACTTTCGGTGAACTCGCTGTGCGTGCGATGGATGTACCAGAAGGGGATTATGAGGTAAGTTATGAGAATAGTGTGCGGAAGACGGTGCCGGTATAGGACGTATTAACAGAGGGACAGCGTTAGGTATCCTGCCAACGAAACCGCGCTATCACAAATGCAGGCGGGGTTTGATGAAGTTTGAAAAAATATTTCGGTAATTGACAGGCAATAAATTGCCCTACTACAAGCGATCAGGTTCGTAGTAGTGCGATTCATCGCACGTTCCGATATTACCGAATTAAAAAATCAATCTTCATTAACCCCGCCACTGTAAAAAATTACTGGCTTTGCTATATCAAATAGTAAAACCTAAAAATAAATAGACACATTTGTAGCATAAACTTCCAGTTTGTGCCAGTCTGAATGCCTGTTATAGGTATTCAGACTGTTTGAGAGTGCTCAATTAATTCTAAACTTTACTAAAAGATATTAGAATTATCTGCTCAATGGATGCTCTCGATTCGCAATCGGGAAAGAGACGCGCTGCCCAGTAAGTTGAGACTCATAAGCACCGAGGATCATCTCCAACGCAGCGACAGCGTCCGCGGCGGCAGAGATCGGTTTCCGGTCGTTCTCAATCGCATCAATCAGATCGCGAATCGCAAGTTCATTGCCGCTGGAGAAAGGTGTTTGGTCTAAGTCCATTGCCTCCCATTCTTGGTCTGGATTTGCAGGGACCAGCACTGGATACGGGTAGACCATGAGTCGATTAGCAACATCGCCGCGGAGCGAGAAAATACCCTCACTGCCGACGATCTCCATGCCGTATCTACCGGAGCCTGCCTGATCTCGCCGGGACTCAAAGAAACCAGAGACACCGCTTTTAAAAGCGAAGTAACTATTGATGCAATCGCCTGCGACAGGTCCAACAGGCTCTGTCGGTTCATGATCATCACCGTAGGCGATTTCTTTGCCGTTTGTCGTAACGTGCGACTGCATCCATGCCACATCACCAACAAAAAAACGCATCATATTGAACGTGTGGGTACCGAGAACAATCATATCCTCACCACCACCGCGATGATCCTGCTTACCGCTGGCATAAATGGCTTGGATTGTGCCGATTTTTCCAGCATCAAGCATCTGTTTGATTGCGTGTGTAGCGGGAAGGTAGACCGCCTGATGCGCAACGGCGACCTTTAATCCTTGCGCTTTCGCAGTCTCAACGATTTTATCACCGTCAGCGAGCGTACTCGTCATCGGTTTCTCAGAATAAACACTGCATCCTGCCTCAAGACAGGCGGTTACCATAGCAACGTGTTCCGTCGTCCAGCGCGGACAGACGCTCACAATATCAAGATCTTCTTTCTCAAGCATATCCCGATAATCGGCGTAGCTCCGCAAAGCACCCGCTTCTGCCGCCGCTTTCGCTCTACCTTCTTCGTTTGGGTCAGAGACAGCGATAAATTCGACATTTTCTATGTTTTTATATGGGGTATGCAATCCGTGTCCGAAATTGCCAGCACCGGTATGCCCGATTGCCGCGGCACGATACGTTTTTTGACTCATTTTTCCTCCATTTGCGTCGTAATCTAATACCCTTTTTCCTTATCAACGATATTCACTAAAGGTTCACCTGCCACGTAGCGACGTAGGTTATCGATGAAGAGTTGCATGGCGCGTCTCCGAATGTGTTGTGATGCGCCAGCACTGTGTGAGGTTAAAATCACGTTCTCCTGCTCCCACAACGGACTCTCTGGAGGACACGGCTCCGTATAAGTCACGTCTAACCCCGCACCTGCTAACTTCCCGCTCCGAAGTGCTGCCACCAACGCCGTCTCATCTATAACCTTACCGCGACTAATATTCACGACGTAACTCTCATCTGGCATCTCACTGAACTGCGCATGTGATAGAAGCTTATGAGTTTCCGGAGTACTTGGACAGCATACCACAACGATGTGTGATTTCGATAGAAATTCCGTCAACCCATCTAAACCGAAGAGTTCCGAGACAGTATCAGGTTTATCCATCGGTTCTGCATCAGCAGCGATAACATTAAATTCAAATGCGCGTGCGCGCGTCGCAATCGCTTTTCCGATACCGCCAAGTCCAAGAATACCCATTGTCATTCCTGCGAGTTCCACACACGGCACGCGTTCCCAATGCTTCGTTTTCATAAACGCCAGTTGCGTCGGGATTTGACGCGTGAGGGACAAGAGCAAAGCGAAGGCGTGTTCAGCGATCTGTCTGCCGTACAAACCTCGGCAGTTGGTGAGCATCACCTCACTCTCTTTAAAAGCCGGGTACATGAACCCTTCCACGCCTGCGTGTGGTTGATGCACCCAGCGCAACGTGGTCGCTGCTAACATCGCATCTTCACCGATGTGTCCGAATAGAATCTCAATATCAGCAATATGCTCACGCAAGGGTTCGCCGTGTGGTAGAAATCGAACCTCAACACCGGTTGGGACATCCGAGAGCATCGCCTCAATTTCTGGTGACTGTCGGCTGCCAATTAAAACTGTCGGGGTATCCATGCGTTTCTCCATTTCTGACGACAGGCACTGATTTAACCGCTAATTGCATCTGCCTGTTTTGCCCACTCGAAGTCCAATTCGCTGATACCCCCGGCATCGTGGGTCGTTAAGTCAATTGTCACGCGGTTATAGACGTTGAACCATTCTGGGTGGTGGTTCATCGATTCGGCGACTAAAGCGAGTTGTGCCATGAAACCGAACGCCGTAACAAAAGTATCGAACTGGAATTCCTTGTGCAGTTTGCCATCTGCGATCGTCCAACCGTCAACTTGTTCAAGGTTTGCTTGGATTTGAGCGTCTGAGAGTTTTTTTGCTGCCATTAAATCATCTCCTCAAAGTGTGTATAAAAGTTGTCAAAACCATTTAGTCGCGCGGAACGAAAGTAAATTCTTCACGTTAATTAAAGGACACCTAAATGGAATTGAGCAAAATTGTAGTGGAAAATATAAATATATGCAAGTTAAAATAGTAACAACGGCGCGCATCACAACACGCTTAATTTTCATGACACACACATCAATAGAAACAAATTTTTTGTTGGTCAAAATAGGAGGAACGTATGCCTAATGCAAGAACGCTTTATTTTCCAGAAGTAGGTCCCCAATGGGAAGACTGGGTCCAGGTCATTAACGTCGGGACCGAGGAGACCCAAGTGAATATCGTAGCTCGACACGCACAGAACGGGCAACCGACATGGTCAGATAATAAAGAGATAAGTCCTTTTGAATGTTGGACCCCGAACGTTGAAGCGATTAAACAGAACTCCTCGATGCAGTTTTCCGCAGATCAACCGATCGTCGCAGAACGACACATGCACAAGGATCCGAACATCCTTGATTTTGTCGGGGCTGCAGAAGAATACGAGACAGTAGGGTTACGCTTATTTTTCCCTGAATTGGTCCCCGGCGCACATGACTGGTTCCGATTCCTCAACGTCGGCGAAGCGGATGCGATGGTCAACATAATCGTCCGGAACAGACAAGGAAATACTATAAGGCAACACCATCACAGAATCAGACCGCAGTGCTGTTGGGATGTCAATGAAGGGATAATGGGGAATGTTGCTGGCACGCTTGAAGTCCAAAGCACACAACCACTTGTTGGGGAACGCCACCTCCACTATCAAGGTGGAAAAACCTGTGTCGGACAATACGGGCAGGTGATTTCGGACGCACCCCGTACGCTCTATTTCCCTGAAACTGGACCCGCATGGCGGGATTGGGCTATCATCGTTAATGTCGGGCGAGAAAGAGGTGAAGTCACACTGATCGCACATGAAGATGGAACCGGCAAACCCGTAAATACGATGCAGCGCGAACTTGATCCTTTTGAATGTTGGATGCCGAAAATGGACGATATAAAAATCAAATCCTCTGTCTTGGTACGCTCCGATCAACCGATCGTTGCGGAACGGCACATGCACAGTGGGACTGCTATCGTTGACTTACCGGGGGCATCAGAGGAAGGTGGGCATGTCGGGATACGGCTCTTTTTCCCAGAGATCGCGAGCGGCGCGAAAGACTGGTTCCGGTTCCTGAATGTCGGAGAGGATGACGCACTTGTGAACATCATTGTCCGTAATAAGAAAGGCGATATCCGTAGGCAGATACATCGGCGGATTAGACCGTTCTGTTGTGCTGATGTAGATGAAGGCGCGATGGGGAATGTACGCGGTTCCGTTGAAGCACAAAGCTCGCAACCCATCGTCGGAGAACGACACCTCCACTACCAAAGCGGACATAAAGGCGCAGTTGTTGGGGAATATGGCGTTGTAATCGGAGAATAAAAGATGGCATGGATCCAGACCGTAGATGAGGCTGATGCGACCGGTATTGTGAAAGAAGAATACGATGCCGCACTTGAACGCGCGGGGCAACTTTTCAATATCGTTAGGCTTTTCAGTGTGAGACCGAAAAGCATGCGCGCTTTCGTTGAACTCTATAAAGTCGTCATGCACGATGAAGACTGTCCACTGAGCCGAATGCAGCGCGAAATGATCGCGACTGTCGTTTCTAAAGTCAACGAATGCCACTACTGAATCATCGCACACGCCGACGAGTTGCGGGACCAACTCACAGATGAACAAATTGCACAGGTCGCGACAGACTATCGGGCTGCTGATATTGATGACACTACGAAAGCGATGCTTGAATTCGCTGTCAAGGCGACGAAGGCAGCGTCAAGCATCACACCGCAGGATTTAGATCGGCTCCGAGATTACGGCTTCACCGACGAAGCACTCTTCGCTATTGTGGAGGTCGTCGGGTTTTTCTGCTACGTCAATCGGATAGCGGACGCATTTGGCGTTGAATTGGACGATTTTTTGGAACACAGGAGGGATAGCTTGCACTTGGCAAGTGAGAACCAAATATGAATCTAAGCGATAAAATTGCGATTGTGACAGGTGCAGGGCAAGGTATCGGTCAAGCGATCGCGCACAGACTGGCGAACGCTGGCGCAGCTGTCGCCATCATGGATTTGAACATGGCAGCGGCTGAAGCGGTGGCACAGGAAATTGAGAGCGGTGGACGTAAGGCGTTACCCGTTCAAGCGGATGTTTCGCAGTCCGCGGATGTCAATGCTGCTGTCGAAAAGGTGATTTCAACCTTCGGTCGCGTTGACATTCTCGTTAACAACGCCGGGATCGCCGGGCGCACGCTACCCTTGACGGACTTGGAAGATGCCGATTGGGATGCCGTGATCGGCGTAAACCTCACGGGTGTTTTTCTCTGTTGTAAAGCGGTGATCGCGCCGATGATCGCGCAGGATTACGGCAGGATTGTGAACATCGCCTCAATTGCTGGCAAAGAGGGGAATCCGACGCTTATCCCGTATTCGGTCTCTAAAGCAGGCGTTATCTGCTTGACAAAGGCACTCGCGAAAGAGGTAACGGACTATAACATCCGAGTGAACGCCGTATCGCCTGCGGTAATTCACACACCCATTTTGGAAGGTATGGCGCAGTCTACAATTGACTATATGGTCGGTAAGATTCCGTTAGGGCGCGTTGGAAAACCTGAAGAAGTCGCCGCTGTCGTGAATTTCTTGGCTTCAGATGAAGCAAGTTTCGTAACCGGACAGTGTTACGATGTCAGCGGCGGAAGGGCGACATATTAGATAATAGGTAGGGGCGGGGTTACCCAGCCCCTACTACTTATTGATAAAGACTTACTCTGCGATACAGTAGAGATGATGCATACCACGAAGGTATAACTCCGAACCTACGATCGCAGGCGAGGCGTTGAAACTATCGTCAAGTTTGTTTTCTGCCAAGACCTTAAATTCATGTCCATGCTGGATAACGTTAACTGTGCCACCCCTACCAGCGATGTAGACGCGATCTCCTGCACCGACAATTGAAGCATACACACCCGATATCCCTTGCAACCGTTGGGGACCGTAATACGCCTCTCCTGTTTCGACATTGAAAGCAGTGAGGATACCGCTGTTGCTTTTCAAGAAATAGATGACCCCTTTATAGAGAAGCGGGGACGGCACATACGGTGTGTCCCGATTGTATTGCCAAACAATGGCTTCAGAGCCGCTAATATCGCCTGTAGCCGCTGCGAGTTGAATCCCTCGAAACGCATTGCCTCGGAAACCGCTCATCAGATAAACATACCCGTTAGCAGCAACAGGTGAAGGGATACTATTTGCTGTCAACCCGTCGCCGTCCCATAGGAGTTCGCCGGTTGCCAAGTCGTAACTACGCACACGGTTTGTACCTGTGGTAATCACTTGCGCTTTTCCGTTGTACTCAACAATGATAGGCGAAGACCAAGTTGTTCTCTCATCTCGGTCGGTTTTCCAGAGGACATCGCCTGTCCGTTTGTCAAGGGCAGTGATGAAAGAATCACGCTCGTGATCTTGCAAAATAACGAGTGTATTTTCATAGAGTGCTGGGCAGCTGCCTTCACCGAAGGTATTCCGCTTATACATCGTACCGATGTCTTTTTCCCACTTCACATTCCCCATCATGTCAACGCAGTAGAGTCCACGTGAACCGAAGTAGGCGTAGACGAATTCACCATCGGTGACCGGGGAGTTAGAAGCGAAACTCGCATCTTGGTGCGTACCTTCGTGCGGTTTTATCTCACGGAGGGTTTTCTGCCAGAGGATGTCTCCGGTGCTCCGGTCAAGTGCAATGAGGTCGAATTTATACACATCTGCAACACCACCGCGTCCGCGTCTCTCTCGAAAGAAGCCGCTGAACGGATTGTCATCATCTGCTTTCGGTTCTTCTTCTTTGGGTGCTTCGCTTTTGACGGCGGTCTGGATGAAAATTTTATCTTCCCAGATAATTGGTGCGGCGTGCCCCATACCCGGAATCTCGACTTTCCAGCGGATGTTTTCAGTTTCGCTCCATGTCGTAGGCGGATTCGCATCAATCGCAGCACCAGTCGCGTGCGGTCCGCGCCAGTGATGCCAGTTCTTTTCAAAACCCTCTGGCTGTGACGCAATCGCCGCAACCGCCGCTAAAGCAAAGATACATATTGTCAAAATTGCAATTTTTTTCATTTTCAATTCCTTTCATTTTCTATTATCTCAGTAACTTAGTTCACCACAGGTCCAGTAGGTCCGGTTTGTAATCGCACCATAAGCGTCGTGACCTCCAGGGCGGTAGGTTCGGTTTTGCGGTGTACTCACCTGCCCCCTTGATAAGGGGGGATAAAGGGGGGTTGCGATCTGCATTCCTAACCGAACCGGATTCTATGCGGAAACCTCAAAGCCTTCAAGCACCTCTTTAGTCACGTAGCGACGGCATATTTATAAAAAGACTACCAAGAAAAAGCGTGATTGCCTAAACAGGTTAGCTTAAAATATCCTCAATAACAAGCGGTTGTGCCAACTCACTGTTCGCGGCTTCCAATTTTTCGCGACTCGAAACGGCACAGACCGCAGCTTTATCCGCGTTCTCTTCCAAGAGTTGAAGCAAAGCGCGTTTTACTTCGGTCGGAGTTGCTTGGCGGAGTTGCGCGTAGCGTTCCTCTCGCATCTCGCGCGTCTGCCCGACGAGGTGTTGGTTCAGCGCACCACCCGCAGCTTGACTCGGACGGATCGGTTTCTCACCATCTTTTGCCGTCGCGATAATCGCACGGTCTATGTCTACCTGTGTCCATTCCACCTGTTTAACGTAGTCAACCGTCTGTTCAAAAACGTTGATCGTACGCGCGACGTGCGGATCCCGGAAAGAAGATTGACACAGGACCGCATCATACGGACTATAACTGAACCTCGCGCCATAAGCATTGCCTTTAAAACGAATTTCACTCAGTATGTAATCGAGTCGAATGAGATGCGCACCGATTGTCAGCAGCGTTGAATCTGGATGCGAATAGTGCGGTGCCGGCATTACGTGCGCGCAGTGCGCAATCTGAATCGGACCCGCCAACCCCTCTCGCGGGGGTGTCGCAAACTGCTGAAACGCTATCGGTTCCGAAGTCACTGGTTCGTCCCGCATCGCGTCAAGCCACTCACCGATTCGGGTTCGCGTCGTTTCAAATGCAGTGTCCGAACCCGTAAAACTCGCGGTTACCCGGCCACGTGCTAACAAGAAATCGCGAATCCCTTCTATATGACCCATAAGGTCTGCATTAAGTTCGTCAAAACCGTTGAGCAGTGTTTCGCTATTGCGAAGTTGTGGCAATCCGTAGATGATTTCAGCGAGATGCGCATTCGATGAAAGTCCACGTGAGGCATGGTGAACAGCCGTACTGGAACCGTCATGAATCATCTCTGTCTGATATTCGGCAACGGCTTGAATAAGTACGTCGCGGAGACGTTCCGTGTCGCGCGGGTTCACAGCGAAAAGCAGATCGTGGAGGACATCCAACGCGGCATCAATTTTGCCATCAAGTACTTTCAGATGAAACGACATACCCTGCATAGCGCGATTCGGATCAAGCGCATGTGTGGAAAACCACGGCGAGCAGCCAATGCCACCTGTGGCAGCCGATGTCCGCTGTGCCATCTCTTCATAACTCATATCGGCAGCACCGAGTTTGCTAATCGCTTCAGCGTATCTCGGTAGATAACTCCACAAGTGCTGCGGTAATCCTTGTAAATTGAAATTCAGGATAAAGTAGTTAATACCGTTGGCGAAAACGTCGTTCCGTAGCAGATCCTGTCCACCGACATTCTCAACCGTTGTCGGAATATGTTTCGGTTTTTCGGGGAGATCGCTAACTTGGAGCTGTGGCAGCTTCGCGAGTGCCTCCGGTGAATTGGGTACGCCATTAAGACGCTCCAGTTCAGCGGCATCAGCGGCAATCCGAGCGACCTCTTCATCCGTCAACTGTGCTCGGGTTTCCTTCATCCGTTCGGCGAGTTCAGCATCCATTTTTGCCTGCATATCGCGGTCAGGCGATAGAATATTGGTCAAACGATGCGGGTTTGCGATCAGCTGCTCACGAATCAGATCGTTGAAAATTGAAGGATTTTCCAACCACTGCTGACGCACATTCTCAAGCGTTTTACCCATCTTTAGGAAGGTATCTGAATCCCGCTCGTATATCCAACCCTCAATGACGCGATAGAGCATGCGGAGCGGGAACATTGCCGCGACTTCTTGATAGTGATAGGTCGCCTGCTGGAACGCCGCTTCCACTTTTTCGCTATCAATCTCTGAATCCGCAATCTGTGTGAGCGTATCGGTGACGAGTTGCGTGAACGCCTCGATACGATCCGCTTCACTCCCTTTAAGCGCAATATAAAAGGTGGCACCTGGTCCGATAGAACTCGCACCCGCGAAAGCGATGTCAGCACCGAGTTTGGAATCGATAATCGCCTTACGGAGCGGTGCCGCTTCATTACCGAGTAAAATGAGGCTCATAATGCGCGCCAGAACTACCGCTTCCGGGTCGGTCGCGTCCCCGATAAGCCAACTGAGCATCAAGTAGGTCTTTTCTCCAAGCGGTTCATCCGCACCGACAGGGTAGGTATCCCTTACAGTCTGTGGCGCGTTCCACCTCGGTTGGTGTGTGACCTCCGGACGCAATGGACGTAACGCCGTACTCGCAGCGTTCTTCGGAATATTATCTAACTTATCAGCGAGGAAGGCGAGATAATCGCGCGTTGGAATGTCGCCGTAGAGAATGAAATAGCCGTTGCTTGGATGATAATAGGTCTCGTGAAACCCTTTCAGCTGCGCATAAGTCAAGTCCGGGATAGCATCAGGATCACCACCGGATTCGCAAGCGTAAAGCGTATCCGGGAGAAGTTGCCGCATCACTGATCGGAACAAACGGGCTTCTGGATCCGAGAATGCACCTTTCATCTCGTTGTAGACAATGCCTGTTATCTTTAAATCGCCTGTCGGATTGTCGGGATCAGCAGGGGCAAGATGATGTCCCTCGCGTTTGAAGGTGTTTTCTGTTAATAACGGATGAAAAACCGCATCAAAGTAGACTTCCGCTAAGTTGAAGAGGTCTTTTTTTACGTTGCTTGAGACGGGATAGCAGGTGAAATCCGCGCTTGTCATGGCGTTGATAAACGTCGCCATACTCATCTTAATCATCTCAAAAAACGGTTCTTTCACCGGGAATTTTTGTGATCCTGCTAAGACCGCGTGTTCAAGAATATGCGGGACACCAGTATCATCTGATGGCGGGGTCGGGAAATTAATAGAAAAAAGATTTTCAGTATCTTCTGTATAGAGGTGTAACAGACGGGCACCACTGTGTTGATGCGCCAGTTCAATCTTCATTGCGCGTAATTCATCAATAGGTGTGACGGCTTTTACCTCAAAGCCGTCAATGTGTTCGCCGGGACGTAAATCTACCGCCGGTATCCGAATCGTTTCCAATATTTTGCCTCCGTGATTTGCATCGGGATGGTTCATTACTTACGCTATAAAAACCACAATCTAACAGACTATTTTTCGGTTTTTGCTAAGTTCGCACAAACGAGTTCTTCATCGTTTCTGGCAAAGACGTGCTTATAGGCAAACGCTGGATGTGCCCACGTAACACCGCCTCTGCGGTTGAGTTGGTCGAGCGTCGGTTCGATTAACTTGGCGCGACTGATAACGTTCAGTCCCTCAGACGTGAGATCCGTGATGAGGAGTTCGCCGTGTTCGTTGAACATCCAGACCCTGTTATCTGATGAGACCGGGTGCTGAACGAAATGAATGTTGCTCCAACGTGCTTTCCGAACAGCAGTCAGATCCTCCCAGATCCGATCGCCGTTTCGCGCATTGAGACACCGGAGTTCACCATAACTATCCACGCCGTAAATATAATCACCGATTCGGACAGGTGTTGCCATTGTCGTCTGAAGCGCATCGGTGTTCTGTTCATTTTTTCCCTTGCGATGCCAGATGCGTTCCGCTTTTAATTCATCCGGCGACAATTTCAGGAGCAAAGAACCTTGCCGAAACTCCGTAACAAACAATTCATTCTGATTAACAATTGGCGTAGCAATAGCGATCTCAAAACTTTCCGGTGGGAACGGATAAAGCCAGTGGACGCTTCCTGTCTCTGGATCAAGCGCAGCGATATTAGCACCCGTCCAACAGATTAAGACGCGTTGACCCGCCTGCGTGATAACAATCGGTGCCGAATAAGAGGCGTTGTCACTTAACGCTTTCCACTTTTCTTCACCGGTTTTCCTGTCAAAAGCAACGATACAGGCATCGGGTTTACCGCCAATTTGAACGATGAGATTTTCCCCCTCAACAATCGGCGCACACGCGATACCCCAGATCGGCATATTAATGTTATATTCGGTGTTGAGATCTTTTTTCCATTTGACATCACCGCTAACAGCGTCAAAACAGTGAAGGTGTCCCATCGCACCTAACGCATAAGCGAGTCCATCGTGGATAGTAACATTCGCACGGGGGCCCGCCGAATAGTCGATTTTATAGACGCAATAGTAAGTGTATGACCAGATTTGATCGCCGGTTTCCCAATCGAAACAGTGGACGCGCTCGACCTGTTTCGGTTTATCAAGTCGGTCAGTGACATACACACGTCCGTCAGCGACACTCGGACCGCTATAACCGCTCCCAATAGGGACACGCCAACGGATCGGAATTTCTGGTCCCTCAAATTTTTCTATGATGCCGGTTTCGTTCCAAATGCCTTCACGATTTTCACCGCGCCATTGAGACCATTCATCGGCACTCGCGAGATGTGCCTGCATCGCTACTATAGCAAACAGGACAATGGATAAGTATATAAGCTGCTTCATAGGTCGTTTGTATAACTCCTCAGCCAGAGAACCATCTGTTGATAGACCTCTGTCGTGTCTCTGTATTCGGTTTTTAATTGCGTTAATGCTGCGTGCGTTCCGTTAAGACGACTCTGCTTCAAGGTACGATTTCTGCTTATCTATTATACCAGATTTATGGAGCGACTGTCAAGAATCCACAGATGCGTGAACAGCAATTATTTCCGAATGAAGTATAACACAGTAGACAGATAGATGTCAAATAATTGGCTGTTGATGTTTCTTAATCTTCATTTGATTTTTGGGAAAATTTGTGATATACTTTGAAATATACTTTGCCTTTGGTAAGGTATAGACACAGCAATTCAGTATGTGTGGATCGTAATTACAGGAAGGGCAATAGATGTGAGAAGAAGCCGGGTTCTCCAGTCAATTCAGCAGAAAATCGTTAGAAATTTCTATCAAGTAACCCAACACGCGTTAGATGAGATGCGAAAAGATAAACTATCAACGGCTGATGTAAAACATGCAATTCGGAGAGGTAAGATAGTCCAAAGATTCACTCGCGATTCGAGAGGTATCCGATACAGACTCACAGGACCTGCCCGCGATAGAAGGGAAATCAGTGTGATTTGTCGCGTTTTGAGTTCAGGGGAATTGCGAATTATAACAGTTTATGCAACAGAGGAGATACAACAATGAACGCTCTTGAATGTGAATATTGTAATGGTGAAATTCGCCCGAGAAAAGTTACTGTCAATCATTCGTATGAAGACAAGTTAGTGATTATTAAGGATGTGCCAGTTGGTGTCTGTCAAGAGTGCGGACAGCGGTATTATGCCGCAGCCACTTTGGATCAGCTTGATACCATGGCGCAGAACAGTGATACTGCACCAGAGAGAATATCTGTTCCAGTTATGGTCATGAACCCTTAAGGCTCCTACTGAGACTGGAAATGGTGTGCGACAATACAAATAGAAGGCTTTGTGATAAGAAGCAATGCTACTCTTCAGGCGGTGCATCCATTGCGCACCGGAACCCGCGGATCAGTGAACCAGGATTCCCACCGAGACGACTCGCACAGCGCGTGAAGTCGTGATTCTCTGCCCATCCGCCACCTTTGAGAACGTGTCCATCACCGGTTTCAGGACCCTTCGGATTGACATTCGGCGCATTGTGATAATAGGTCGGATCATACCAATCTGCCACCCATTCCCAGAGATTCCCTGCCATGTCGTGTGCACCATACGGACTCGCGCCTTGTGGAAATTGGCCAACAGGTGCGGTCTCTCGATAGCCATCTCTTAACCCGGTACCGTCGTTCCCGCTGAGTTTTGTATCGTCCCATTCGTTGCCCCAGGGCCAGTGTCGTCCATCTGTGCCGCGGGCAGCCTTTTCCCATTCTGCCTCGGTGGGTAACCTTTTACCCGCCCAATTCGCATAAGCGGCAGCATCTTCCCAATTTAAAACAGCTGCAGGGAAATCCGGGGCATTATGCGGATCGTAATCTAAATAGTGCGTCGGTTCATAACCGGTTTCAGCAAGGAATTGCTTGTACTGCTGATTCGTCACCTCAAATTTGTCGATATAGAAGGCATCAACAGAGACGGTGCGTTGCGGACGCTCATTATCATACCGGACGGGATCGCGGAGCGGGAAAAGTTCTTTGAAGTCCTCCATATCTTCATCGTTGGTTCCCATGAGAAACTCACCCGCTGGCACATAAACCATGACTGCGTTATCTTTGGCGGTTGTGATGGTTTTGAGAGGGAGGGTCCCAACAAGCGGAGATTCTATAGGATCGTGGCAGGCAAATACCAATAATAAGAGGATGGAAAGTGGAAAGAGGTAGCCGAGTTTGCTAAATTGCATCTCTGATTTTTTAGCTTGGGAGGTTTGTGTATAATTTAGGACTTATGCATTTCCTCTTAAAGTCCCCCTGATAAGGGGGATTTAGGGGGTTAAAACACCAACATTACTGCTTTTTGCGTAAGTTCTATAATTGAACATTCCCTTTGTAGGATGCGTTTTAAGCTGCATCTTACAAAGGGAACGTTGAAACGATAGATGAGATCTACCGGCCGGCTTTCAAGGCACCCCACGTTGTGGAGATTTTGCCTGCGGGTTCAACCGGTGTTGTCGACATGAGCCAGATGATAATTTCAGCAGCAACAGCACCTTTCGGTTCGGTACCACCTGCGGTCTGTATCACTGGAATGAGTCTACCGAGGTCCCCATCACGAACAATAATCGGATCGGCACGCGTGCCGGAATCGTTTTGTGCAAGGGAGACTTCGACTTCCCAATCGCCATCCAATTCATCAACGTGGAAAGGACGATCGGACTGGATGTCAGGTAAGCTCGGTGAGATGGATTTGCCTTCATCGGTAACGTTACATGGGGTATTATCATCCCACATAGTAATGCCGTCGATATCCATCATATTCTGTAAACCGCCGACCTCATTTCTGCCGCCTAAACCCCAGAACATATAATCGGCGTGGTTGATAAACGCATCGCCATCGGTAGTTTCAATGAAAGTCTCGCCGACAGAACCGTCCGGTTGCGCGTTGCCATCCGGATAGAGCGTCGGTGGGAAATCCCCGTAAAGCACACAGATATCCAAGCCTTGGTCGCCGGTAACATCTTTCATCCAATCGGCTAAAGCATCCATATCGCCATCGCTATCAAGCCAAAAGTTGGAGACACCAGCATCATTGAGCATATCAACACAGATCTGTGCCTGTTCATCGGCAGCTCCCTTATCAATCCATTGCGTCGTTCCAGTGTAGATAGCGACTTCACCGGAAGCGAATACGGATGTTAAGGTAAATGCCATTAACGCAACGAGCGTTAGTGAAAGTAAAATTGTACGCATTAAGCGTTACCTCCTGGATTTAATATCCCCCCATAAGGCGGGAAGTTTATCTTGCGGGTCAACATCGAGCGCGCCAACCGCTTCAACATAGTAATTGAGAATAATTTCGGAAATGACTAACCCTTTCGGGTCGGCTTGACCAGCGGTTTGGTAGACCTGGATCAGCCGTCCATTCGTCTTCGTATTATGGACGATGCAAGGATCGCAACGTGCCGCACCTTTACCTTTTCCTGTTTCTGTCGCAAAAGCAACTTCTAACACCCAATCGCCGTCAAGTTGATCAAGGTGGAAAGGACGGTCAGTTGCGTAGTCTTTCAAGGTAGGCGTCATCTTCTTACCTTCTGCAGTGACCTTCATAGCGGTATTATCATCCCATTGAACGATATCGGGGATGTCCATCATATTTTGCAGTCCATTGGCTTCATTCCGACCCGCCACACCCCAGAAAAAGTAGTCAGCACTGTTTGAGAACGTATTACCAGCATCAAGGTACTCCTCAGCGAGTGTCTCTTTCTTCTTGTCTTTACCGACATCATAAATTTCAACGGGGATATCACCGAACATAACGATGATGTGATGTCCGTTATCAACGGCATGGTCTTTCGTCCACGCTTCCACTTCCTTCGCGGGACCGTGGAGGATCACTTCGCCGATACCGTTCTTACCTTTGATTTCCTCCGCCAATATTTCGGCTTCTTTCTTTGCTGATGCTTGGTCAATCCACTGCGTGGTATCTGTGTAGATAAAAACATCTACTTTATTCGCAGCATCGGCTGTGGGTGCCAAGAGTGCGATTGCAGCGCATAGGATACCTGCAACAATCATAGATAATCGAGGGTGGTTCATAAATAAAGTTGTG
>JAAXHI010000244.1 GCA_012270875.1 Candidatus Poribacteria bacterium
GTTATATAACGTGAGTTTGATAAATATTTGTCCAATTTTTTAAAGAAAGAGAACCCTTTTGGTATAAAGAAGTTAGCATAATCTTCGACCAAAAGTAGTTCTCCGATGAGTATTGTATCACTTTTCTGCGAAATAGACGACTTTTTTCTAATGTATGAGGCACATATCTCGAAACATGGTTTCCTTCCAAGCGAGGCAGTTTCTGACCCCCGGGGGCGTCCGAGACAGCTGCATCCGAGCGAGGTGATGACGATCCTCATCGCCTTCCATCAAAGCAAGTATCGGACGTTTCAGCACTTTTATCAAAAACACGTCTGTGTTTACTACCTCGCGGCGTTCCCACGACTGGTCAGTTATTCACGGTTCGTGCAGCTGAAAAAAGAAGTCTTGAGACTCCTGACGGTTTACCTCTCAACACACACCGGGACGTGTAGCGGTATCTCTTTCGTGGATTCCACACGCTTGCGGGTGTGTGATAACAAGCGCATTTCATCCCACAAGGTCTTTGCACAGAAGGTGTCTGAACGCGGGAAAACCTCTAGGGGAGGGTTTTATGGGTTCAAACTTCACCTGATTCTCAATGACACAGGTGATATTTTAGACGTTGCGGTGACCCCCGGGAATAGAGACGACCGCAGACCGCTTTGGGGACTGAACCCGGAGACGCCACTTCACGGCAGCCTCTATGGAGATAGAGGGTATATCTCTAAAGACTTGCGGGAGAAACTCCACAAGCAAGGTATTGACTTGATTTACAAAGTCCGAAAGAACATGGACCCCTTGGACGTATCCGCGGCTGATGAAGTGCTGCTGAAAAAGCGGGTACTGGTTGAATCGGTGATTAAGGAACTCAAAACGCAGACGGTGTTAGAACACTCCCGTCATAGAAGTTTTGAGAACTTTTACGTCACTGTCTTCTCTGCTTTGATCGCTTATCAGTTCTCGGAGAATAAACCTGCTCTAAACTGCGATGAACTTCAGCAAAGCAAGGATTGACCTATGCCCGTCAACAACTAACTTTTTTCAAACTCACGTTAGTAAAACCGAAAAATAAATAGACATTCGCCCCTCCCCTGGTAGGCGAGGTTTCTAACCTCGCCGATGCAGAGTGTCCTATTAATTCTAAACTTCACTATAATCAACACACTTAGGCAGACGAAAAAAGAAAATCAAATAATTTACTGCATAATGTTTTCCTTGACATGAAACAGTATATCACATTTCTATTTTTTTTTAGGACTTCCGCAATTTTGACGATATGACGCTCTCTGAGGGGGTGAACCGACGCAAAACGCACAGGGTTTCCTGACACAGCCTAACAGGCTATGCTACAAAAGCACAACCTGAGTAAGTCCTATCTTTATTTGATAAACTGAATAGACACAAAACCTAACTATACAGATGAAGATTAAGTATTTATACCATCTCTGATTGGAATTGTAGCATAAACTTTCAGTTTGTGCCTTCTTGTCGTAGAGATTGTGAGGCTGTGTGTTATTGTCCAAAGCTTAGTATAATTTCGATTAACAATTGTGCTTTTCATGATACCACTCTTTAATATATACGTTTTCGATTTCAACGCGAAATAGAAAACAGATGTCCAAATTCTGGAAAGCCGAAGAATGTGCTATATGTGGTGGGACGGTATACCGCTCCTCATGAGGAGCAAAGATATGCGTCTTGGATATGGTGTTGGGTTCACCTATGTTTATCCCCGAAGACCGTGTAACAATTTCGCGTATAGAACCTACATCCATACTCACGATTTTTATTGTCGAACTCACGTTAAATTCAGTCAGTTGTTAAGGATTGTTTGTTTCTTTGGGCGGGGACGGGTGTTTGGCTTTGAGTTCACCCCAGCGTGTCAGGAGCTTGCCTGTTGCTTCGACGGCACGAAATCCAGTATCGTAGACGAGAACGTCTGTAGAAAATTGCCCACCTGCACCGAGACTTCCGAAAACATAAATCTTTCCGTTGAGCGTTGCTGCATCAAAAGGACCAAGAGGGTTTGGCAAAGCTGAAATCTCCTGCCACGTCTCCGTCCGTGGATGATACACATTCACAGTTGCTACTTCCTGAAAGCCTCCTTCGTGTGTGTAGCCCCCAATCAGATAGATGGCACCTTCAACAACAACACTTGAGAACCAATTTTTGAGTTCTAACAGATCCTTCTTTTTTTCCCATTGACGGTTTATCGGGTCATATGCCTCGATACTCCCCAGAAACTGATCTGCCCCCCACACTTGAGGGATTGGCCATCCTTCTCCGCCAATGACATAAATACGAGTGCTGACAACCGCCACACCCCCAGGATTGCGCCGGGTCGGCATTTTGGGACCCTTCGCCCACGTATCCGTGGCAGGATCATAAATGTCAACGCGGTCCATCCGTTGTTCCTGTCCCTCACCCAGACCTGTTGTTCCGCCAATGAGATAGACTGTTCCAGCGACCACACCCAGACCGAAGTAGAAGCGAGAAATCGGCATCTCCTTTTTCCGGGTCCATGTATCTGTGAGTGGGTCGTATGCTTCTACGTGATCTGCCATTTTCCAATTCTGAAGAAACTTGTCTTTTGAATTATACCCCCCAAAGACATAGATCGTGCCATCGACGACAGCCGCTTTTGCATTCGTGCGTGGCGTTGGCATATCTGCGCCCCTCTGCCATGTGTTGGTTTGCGTGTCATAAACCTCAACCGTTGAAAGTCCAAAGGGACCCACATGGTTTTCAAAGAGACTGCCACCGATGAGATAAATCTTATCGTCTACGACTGCGGTAGAGAATTCCCATCTCTTCGTGGGAAGTTGCGTTATCCGTTGCCACTCCTCACCCGCAAAGGATTCTGTTTGCATGAGCAAGAGAAGGAGAACAATGGCACCCATAACGATAAGTTTTTTTACAGATTTCATTGCTTAAGTCGTCCCCAAGTCGTTGTGAGTTTTCCTTGTGCTTCGATTGCGAGTGGGATACCGGTCCTCGCACCACCTTCACCCACCAGATGATATGCGTTACCCGAGGCATCTGAGAAGTTCCGTTTTCCACCCGGTTCATCAAAATGCCACAATGCAAGTGTGTGCCGGTCTTTTTTGAATTTATGACTCGGCGTAAATCCGTCTTTGCTCACATCGTAACGCGCGACCCTCGAGATACGGACCTCATCAATATATCCCCCAAAGGGTCCCCGAAAGTGATCGCTGTGAGGCAACTTAATTTTCTCTCCAAACCCGCCAAGCGTAAAATCCTTTGGATGCTCGAAGTGTGAGAGATCGTGTGCGATCGGCCATCCTCTCGGCCATTTCCTTACCATTGCGAAATTGTTAACGATGTTTGCTTCCTGTTTTCCATCTGACTGATATGCGATGTGATGCCACCGGTTCGGGGAAAGGGCTATTATGGTTTGTCTCGTAGCAGGCTTGTCCTTAACCACAATATGCCATCGAAATATTAGGAATAAATCACCCTGCTGCCAATCAATACGTTCTTTTACGTTCTCCCGTTCCCCGTTATCGCTCGCGACCTGCATTTCCACTTGTTGGCTGAGAATCATGGCATATACATTCCCGGCAGGCGGTGTGGTCGGATATACCCACATTTCGACGGTAAACTCCTCCGTGTCTTTCGGAAAGAGTACACCATGGATTTTAAAATCCAAAACAGCGTAGTCGTCCACGCCATCGAGGGTTAGATAGTTTCCACCAGCGGGTGAAGCGGGTGGAAACGCTGTGGCACTCAGCGGAATTAATGTGAGAAAAAATAAGCATGTCAAGATGTGTCGGTGTATCATTTTTTTTCCTTTTTCGTCTTTCGTCTAAAAAACGTGTGTTCGACCTAAGAGCACTTAGAAGGAGAGTTCCTTTTATTAGGTAGTGTTTACATTTAGAAAGT
>JAAXHI010000094.1:0-5317 GCA_012270875.1 Candidatus Poribacteria bacterium
GATTTGTTTAAGTCCTACACAACGGTTTCTTTAGTGTTAGATAGACAAGGTGCAAAGGTCATCGCTGTGCCAACTGACGGTGCGGTCATCAATTTTTACTGCGCCGCGTTTCAGGTACCCGTCAATGGATTTACCTTCAAGCACTCGGACTTCAAATTCATAAGGTGGATCGATTTTAAATGGTGGGATCTTAGCGATGTTTTGACAAGCCGTCGTCGCTGTCTCGCGAATCAGTTCTCGCGACCGTTGGGGTGAGAGGTGCAACGCGAGTTCCTGTCCGAGTCCTTGTTTGGTCTCGACCCTATAAATGTCGGGTATCAGTTGCTTCGCTTCTGCAACGGCTTTATCGTCACCGGAGATGAAAACCGTTGGCACATCAAAAGTGCCTGCCAACGCTGCACGGCATCCGAATTCCCCGATCATTTCACCGTTGAGTTTGTAATATTCAATCGACAAAGACGAATAGGTATGACTCAACGGCGCGTTTGGTGTGCCTGCCATGGCGTGTTGTCCTACGAAAAAGAGCGCGTCATAACCCTCATCAAGATAGTAGGGTGGACGAATCGGGCCTCGCGCAATTAACTTTGCTTCTGGATGAAACTCAAGCACATCAATCCCGCCAGTTCCGTGTCCATCCCAGACGACGATTTCTGCGTCTGCATTCGCCTCAAGGATACCGTCAACGGCAGCGTTTATCTCCTGCGTCAATAAGCCCATGGCTGCTTGTTTCTGGGGACCTTCTTCACGGGTTTGACTGAAGCGGGATACCATCGCAACGCCTTCTAAGTCGGTGAGAATATAAATCTTCATTGGCTGGATCCTACCAGATTTGAAAACCGTTGAAAGGTTAAAACTTCAGGCTCTGGCTTAAATGCAGGACTTACGCAGAGATGCGATAAATCGCATCACTACAAACAGGCGGACTTTGGAAATATGTGTCTTTCTCAAAAGTAATCAGGTTCGTAGTGGCGCAATTCTGCGGCGTACTCGCCCAAATGCGAAGTGCATTATTGCGCCTTGCGTAAGTCCTAAAATAGTAAAACGCGCCGAAGTAGAATATTCGCGAACAACACGTTAAAGTGTGGTGCAGTCCTATGACACGGTCCACGTTTCGCCATCATTGAGGAGTGCTTCGAGATCACCTTCCCCTGTGCGTTCTTTGGCAGTACGTATTTGATTCGTCATCAGATCCTCGTAGCACGGGTGTTGGACGCTGCGGAAGATACCCATCGGATGTGGCATGTCAGGTGTGGAACTCATCCCAGCGAGGAATTCCGCTAAGGTGGGGTTCTCGGTGTACTGGTCGTGAACGATGAGATCATTGATAGTGTACTCGCCGTTTGTGATGTCAACGACTTCGGGTTGGAAACCGTTGAGTTGGATACCCTTATCGCGCTCTGCTCCAAAAACGAGTGGTTCGCCGTGTTCCAGAAACACCGTATTATCAGCCTTCGTTTCCTTTTCTGTGTATTGAAAGAAGGTGCCATCGTTAAAGATATTGCAGTTCTGATAAATTTCAATGAAGGAGGTGCCTTTATGCTCAAATGCCGACTTAATAACCAACCGCAGATGCTCCGGATCTCGGTCAAGCGAGCGTGCGACAAAGGTAGACCCTGAAGCCAAGGCAAGGCTAATAGGGTTAAAAGGTGTATCCAACGAACCGAGTGCCGAGGACTGATACATTTTCTGGCCTCGTTCAGATGTCGGTGAATATTGGCCCTTCGTGAGTCCGTAGATCCGGTTGTTGAACAGTAGCACATTGATGTCGAAATTCCGGCGCATCAAATGGATAAAGTGGTTACCACCGATTGAGAGGGCATCGCCGTCCCCCGTAATAACCCATACAGAGAGATCTGGGTTCGCCATTTTTACCCCAGAGGCAATCGTTGGTGCCCGACCGTGAATCGTATGGAAGCCGTAGGTGTTCATGTAGTATGGGAACCGACTTGAACAACCGATGCCGGAGATAAAGACAATGTTTTCTTGAGGGATGCCGAGTTCAGGCATAATGCGTTGTGTCTGGGCAAGGATGGAGTAATCGCCGCAACCCGGACACCAGCGTATATCTTGGTCGGACTCAAAATCCTTTTTTGTGAGGGTAGGTGCTCCGACCGGAATTCGTGAAGTTCTTTTCCTTTTCATGATATGTCACCGTCTTTAGTGTTTGAGGTTAAAGGTGTTCTATCTCTTTAAGTATTTTGTCTATTTTCTCATGCAACTCAAAAACATGGAAGGGTTGTCCTTGTACCTTGTTAAGTCCAATCGCATCAATGAGATAGGTGCTGCGAATGAGTTGACGGAGTTGACCGGTGTTTAGCTCAGGAATTAAGATCTTTTTGAATCTGTTAAGAATGTCCTCTAAGTCGTTTGGAAATGGGTTGAGATACTGGAGATGGACATGTCCTATTGGAAGTCCTTCGGTAACGTAGTTTTCGACTGCCGTTCGGAGTGCGCCGAAAGTGCCACCCCATCCGAGCAAGAGGACTTCGCCTTCTTGAGCACCAAAGACCTCAGTAGGTGGAATGTCATTTGCAATGCGTGCCACCTTTTCCGCTCGGATTTCTACCATTTTCTCGTGGTTCTCGGGGTCGTAACTGACGTGTCCTGTCACGTCAGATTTCTCCAATCCGCCGATGCGATGCTCTAAACCGGCGGTACCGGGTTTTGCCCACGGACGTGATAATGTTTCTGGGTCGCGTAAATACGGTTCAAATTCGTTGCTGGTATCTGCGCTTGCTGCGAAATCTGGTCTAATCTCTGGTAATTCAGAGAGTTCTGGAATTTTCCACGGTTCGGCACCCATCCCGATATAGAGGTCTGAGAGAAAGATTACGGGGGTTCTATATTTGATGGCAATACGACATGCCTCATAGACGGTTTCAAAGCAGTCAAACGGACGCGATGACGCTACAATCGGGATAGGCGACTCGCCGTTCCTGCCGTAAAACATTTGCAACAGATCCGACTGTTCTGTTTTCGTCGGCATACCTGTTGAGGGGCCTGCACGCTGGATATTGCATACCACGAGCGGAAGTTCAGCAATCATTGCGAGGTTAATCGCTTCCGATTTGAGCGCAAGACCGGGGCCGCTACTGCCGGTAACGCCGAGTGCACCACTAAACGCTGCGCCGATTGCGACACCGACAGCGGCGATTTCATCTTCCATCTGCATTGTGATGACACCGAAATTCCGGTATTGTGCGAGTCCGTGAAGGATATCACTCGCTGGTGTTATTGGGTAACTACCGTACACAAGCGGTAGTTCAGATTGATGTGAAGCGGCGACAAGTCCCAGTACCGTTGCCATGTTGCCCTCAATGTTTCGGTAGGTACCGGGTTCAAACGTAGCGGGTTTGACATCGTAGGAGACAGCGAACTGTTCAGTCGCTTCGCAATAAACATTTCCAGCACGCAGTGCGAGAATGTTTGCTTCAATGTACTGCGGTTTTGTTGCGAACTTCGCCTTCACCCATCTCATCGTATATTCCATCGGACGGTTATAGAGCCATAAGATCATACCGAGTGCGAAGAAGTTTTTACACCGATCAATTTCTCGTGTCGTCAAATCTGTTGTTTCAAGGGCTTTTCGCGTGAGGCGTGTTAACTCAACAGGGAAGACTTGGTATTTTGTGAGTGTATCGCTTTCGAGTGGGTCCGCTTCGTATCCTGCGAGGCGTAGATTGCGTTGCGCAAAATTATCAATATTTACAATCAGAATACCGTTGGGTTTGAGTTTGTGAAGGTGAACTTTTAAAGCGGCGGGATTCATTGCTACGAGTACGTCGCAGAGATCTCCAGGGGTGTGGATTTGTTCGCTTGAGAAGTGGAGTTGGAACCCAGACACACCTGCTAACGATCCGGCGGGTGCCCTGATCTCAGCGGGGTAGTCGGGTAGGGTTGCGACATCGTTACCAATGAGGGCGGTGGTCTCTGTCATTTGTGTGCCAATGGTCTGTGAACCATCGCCGGAATCGCCAGCAAACAGGATTGTCGCTGCCTCGAGTTGCTCTACTGGCTTGCGCATCACAATTGCTTCCTTTTTTGTGTGGTAGGTGCACGCTTAGGAGGCACGCCTTCAGGGTATTAAGGCATAGGGGTCGCGCTCGGAAACCGCACCTGAGAAATATGTAAATTTTAAACGTCTACGCGCCCTCTCGGGCTTTAAGGGCATCTCGAACAGGTCTCGGCGGCAGCGTTAAGACTTCTTGTGGAAATTCCTCTACAAGATAGGAGATCACGTCACGAATAGATACCATGCCGAGCGGACGATTCCCTGTATCAACAATAGGGACATGTCGATAGCCGCCTTGTGCCATGTAGAGAATGGCAGTGTTCAATGTGTCTTCCGGTTGTGCTGTTTGCGGATCTGCTATCATGAATTCTTCAACATTGATGGCATCCAGGTCTCCAACATGCTTGTTGAGGATTTTGTTTAGCACGTCTCGCTCACTAAAAATCCCGCGGAGCGTGCCGTTTTCGACGACGGGTGCTGCACCGATCTTGTGTGCTAAGAGCAGGTCAATTGCCTCGTTTGTGCTACAGTTGATGTCAATAGTGATAATCGGACGCATCAGCTCTTTTAGCGAAATCTGAATTTCTTGGGCACTCCATGCTTTTAGTGCAGCGTCTTCGTCCATCTTTTCTAATTCTTCGTCAATTGCCAAGTCATACAGCACGGTTACGCCTCCTACTCCTGATTTTCTATGAATATAGCGATGTGTTCGAGAATATCACGGGTTGAAATTATACCGATGGGATATGCTTCTTCTTGGTCGTCCCAAACGCAGAGCGGAACGTGTCGAAAGTGCCCGAGGTGCATCAAGTTTAATGCGAAAGCGATCGGATCACTGGCGCGAAGCACCTCCGGATCCGGGGTCATAACCTGTTCGACCTTAAATTCCGTCGGCGCGGCGCGCTGCCCACTGACGTGCTGCAGCAAATCCCGTTCCGTGATAATGCCGGCCAATTGCTCATCCTCGTCAACAACGAGAACACACCCACGTCCGCCTTCTTGCATCATATCAATGACAATGGAGACAGGTGACCCGACGGGAACAGTGGCAGGTTGTTTGTAATCTAAGGTGCTGATTGGTAGAGATAGCGTTCTCGCGTCCATCGCATCTATTCCTTTAGTATAACGTCAGAAAACAGATTTCAGTTTCTTATTCTCTTTACTTAAAAAGGATACCACATTTTTTGCCGATTTGCAAAAATATTTTCAGCGAAAAATTCTAACTAAGTTTTACAGTCTTGATCTCGGTTTCGATAGCGTCTACACTGCTATCGTGATGGCTCGCGAACTCGGTGATCCCCAACC
>JAAXHI010000094.1:5371-8160 GCA_012270875.1 Candidatus Poribacteria bacterium
ACACCGATAACGAGAAGCGTTTCGCCGCTGCTGTTGCCGGGCGCAGCGATGTTCTGCGCGATGGTGTTAAGGATACCTTCAGCGGTGTTGCTACCGTGGTCGTTGACGGTTTGCGGACCGGCGGCGGCAAAAACCGTGACGGTGCTATCGTCGGCTTGAAATCCGCGGTCAACGTGCATGGCATCCCAAGGGCTTACCTCCTCTTTTTCAGCGATGCAACAGGTATATTTTCCGGCGTGTCCAAATGCGGCGCGGTCGAGTTCTCCGGGCAACGCACCGCCGATATTCGTACAGATGAGCCGCAGCGCACGACCGATGGTTGCATTCGCACGCCAGCCTTGACCGAAGAGATTGAATCCGTCGTTGATTTCTAACTGCTGTCGGATCGGTCCGTTCACAATGAGCATCGGTCCGACGTGAGAAGTCGTGACTTGGACACCGTGAAGGTTGAACTGCTCGTGGGTCATTGCCTCCACTGCCGTGAGGATAAGCGGAAGATACGCGGGCTTACATCCTGCCATGACTGCATTGATTGCGACCTTTTCGACTGTCGCTCTGCCCCATTTTGGTGGAACTGCGGCGATCAATTCATCTGGATCTCGGTCTGTTCCGCTGAGCATACGTTCAACGCGTTCAGGTGTCGGCGGAACGACGGGCAGTCCATCCGTCCAACCGTTCTCATAACACGCTTCGATGAGGTCCTCGTTTTCACCGATTTCCAATTGTGCGGAATGCCATTCTTGTGCCATAGATTTCCCTTTCTATGCGATTAATTTTGATATACGCGCTTAAAACATGTTATCATATTAGCACGGATTCTTTGCGTTTGCAAGAGACAATTTAAGGATGTTCAGTTGTTAGTTATCCATTGTCAGAAACCGATATGTCATACTGGGTATCCACTGAATAAAGGAATAAAATGGCGACACTTACATTTCAAGACATCATTGCCGCGAGACAGATTGTGACGCGGTTTTTAAAATCTACACCCCTAATTCACTATCCTGAATTGTCCGATCGACTCGGATTTCAGGCATACGTCAAACATGAAAATCATAACCCGACAGGTAGTTTTAAAGTACGCGGCGGTCTGAATTTCATGCACCATCTACCGCAAACACAACGTGAGAAAGGCGTTATTACGGCAACGCGTGGGAACCATGGACAGTCTATCGCCTACGCGGCGGCACAATTTGGTGTCAAGGCTACCGTCGTCGTGCCGCACGGAAATAACCCCGAAAAGAATAGTGCGATGCAAGCGTTCGGTGCAGAACTGATCGAACACGGGACCGATTTTGATGAGGCGCGTGCTTTGTGTGAGACCCTCGAAGCGGAACGCGGGCTTTATTACGTTCACCCGTGCATGGAACCCGGACTCTTCCACGGTGTCGGTACGTATTCACTTGAGATTTTTGAAAGGCTTCCGAATGTAGATGCGATTCTTGTGCCGATCGGCGGCGGCAGCGGCTGTTGTGGCGCGATTACAGTTGCGAAGGCGATCAACCCTAACGTTAAAGTCATCGGTGTGCAAGCCGAAAATGCGCCCGCGATCTATCGCTCATGGAAAGCAGGACACACGATAGAGACCGATTCTTGTGATACCATCGCTGATGGACTTGCGACGCGTGTGCCGTTCTCGCTCCCGTTTTCCATTATCCAGAAAGGCATTCACGACATGGTACTCCTCAGCGAGTCGGAAATTGTGGAGGGTATCCGTTTGGCATTGCGGTGGACACATAACCTCGCAGAAGGCGCAGGCGCAGCACCGCTTGCAGCTGCGCATAAACTCACAGATAAATTAGCAGGAAAAAACGTCGTGATGGTGATGAGCGGCGCGAATTTGGACACAGAAACGCTCAAGAAAGTCCTCGCTCACCAGTTATGAATCACGTAGACCGGGGCAGCCCCTTCAACCAATTGGAGTGCTGCCCATTCTGCCCCTTCCACGAACTCGTTGCGGAGGGCGTTTGTCAGGTCGGGATGGATGTGTAGCGATGCCAAATCCCAACGCAGGTTTTCGCTCTTTTCCACAACGACGGTATCGGCTTCAGCGATGAGCGAGACGCGTTGCAATCCACTGTTTTTTCGGGTTAACCGTACGGCTGATAAGACATAGTGGATCGTCTGCTTCGGGTCTCGCATTTCGGCTTTGTAAGGCGCGTCTGTGGACACGCGATAATGTCCGAAACGCATCAATTTTAGATTGCCAAGAAACTGATCTGTCTCATACACCTCTGGACGCGGTAACCCTCCGTAGATGATGATATGTCGGCATCCGTATTCTTCCAAAGCATAATCCACAGCGAGTTGCCCATCAGTATAGTCTTTATCTGTCTTTCCAACCCATTCTTGGACGACCTGTTTCGCTTTTGTTCTTCCTTCTACAACCGAATCCATATCTCCAATGCATACATCGGGGACGAGCGTTGTATCCCCATCCCGATTTAAATCGTCAAATATCCGAATCCCTCCATCAGCACAGATGAGTGGCGAACCCTTTTCCATCGCGGCTACAATCTCTTGACGGTAAAAGTCGAGATGCCGTGTGTCATAATAACCGTTGAGAAAAATAAGTGCCTCTCTCATGTTTTAGCTTTCCTTGCGGTAGAATCATCGTAGGGGTGTGGTTTCCACGCCCGACATCAAGCAGATACCTATGTGGACAGAACAATATTGTAGGACGGAATTAATTGGCAAGGATGATAGGCGTTTTTGACGCGCTTTAGATTTTCTAACCCTGAGTCGTCCATGGCGTTAATCCATCTGTAGGTATCCATCAATTCCTTACA
>JAAXHI010000334.1 GCA_012270875.1 Candidatus Poribacteria bacterium
CACTGGCAGCACGTCTACCGCTCCGCGTTCTTCCGAGGCGGGAATATCTTGATGTCCGCGCTGTCCGGTATTGATCAGGCGTTGTGGGACATCGCTGGTAAATACTACAACGTGCCGACTTATGAACTCTTAGGCGGTGCCGTGCGCGACCGTATCCGCGTCTATGCACACTGGGGTATCGGTAGCCTGACAGATGAAGGCAAAGCCGCTGCGAAAGAACGTCTCGATTTTTTACAACAAAAAGGCGGCTATACGGCGTTCAAAAGCGGACCCGGTGGCAAGTGGCGTGGACACGAACCCCCCGCAATGATTGACGAATTTGTAGAACGCGCCTATCTCATGCGTGAGTGGGTCGGTCCCGAAGTTGAACTTGCGTTTGATTTTCACGGTAAAATGACACCCGCACTCGCTATCGAGATTTGTCATGAACTTAAAGGGATGCGTCCCATGTTCGTTGAGGAACCCGTTCCACAAGAAAATGTAGACGCACTTAAACTTGTCTCCGATCATGTGCCGTTCCCGATTGCGACGGGTGAACGGCTGCTGACGCGTTGGGGATTTCGCGAGGTCTTTGAGAAACAGGCAGTCGCTTACCTACAACCCGATACCTCCCACGCCGGTGGTATTACTGAACTGAAAAAGATTGCGAACATGGCAGAGGTGTACTATATGCACATCGCACCGCATTGTGCTATCGGTCCCGTTGCTTTTTCTGCCTCCCTTCACGTGGATGCCGTCGTGCCAAATCTCTTGATCCAAGAACAGATTGATGCCGGTTTAGGGGACGGTCTGTTTGTTGAGGATTGGCAGGTTACAGATGGACACATCGAATTACCGACAAAACCCGGACTCGGTTTTGAGATTGACGCGAAAGAGGCAGAACAGACGCTTGACACCTACCCCGAAGAACTCGGCGGTGAGTACTATTACGATACCGATGGCAGCGTCGCAGATTGGTAAACAAGACATGAAGCGTTTTGTTTCTGTCTAATTTCTAGTGCTTTGTCAAGTTTTACATTATAGGTGATCCCGTTTGTAGTAGGGCAATTCATTGCCCGTTTTTGATGTGTGATAAATCGCACGATTACGAACCAAACCTCAAACTCAAAGTTGACAAAGCACTGGTTAATCTACGGACTTGTAAATAGGACACGAGATTCAATCAGATTTTGGTTTCTTCTCAACTTTTTCTACAAGCAACGAAACACTAAGTAGACCAGCAATCTTTTCAAGTTCCACTTTTCTATCATCTGTGCTAAACCCCTTCACTCCTCTTATCCAAAATCCTCCTCGTTCGACACCTTCAGTGATGAGGGAAAACGGTTCTGTTGATACGATGTTAGGACGAACACGCATTACTTTTTCCAATCCTAATTTTTCAAGTACCTCAATATAGGTATCTGTCCCGTGATAATGATGTATAACCTGCCCATCAGGCATAGTAACTCTAAGGTTCATAAACTTCGCAAGGCTTATATTACCCCTGTTAGTTTTTTTCTCCTCCCGTTCATCGCTCTCGTCAGTTTTTTCCTCCTTCTGTTCATCACCTTCATTAGGTTCTCCTTCGGTCTGTTCATCCAGAAACTCATGAAAAGCGCGCTTAACAACATTTGTGAAATCCTGTATCTCCATCTGCGATTTTATAGCCTCGTAGAAAAATCTAACAAAACCATTCGTAGGCGTTTCCAGTTGTGCTCTCAGGATTTGCTTTATCTCTCCTCGATGTTTTAAGTTTACTGCAATAGAGCGAGCATTATTCAAATCAAATTTGTTTTTGGTAAAGTTTTTGAGCACATTGACCAAAACTGGCTGAATGTCGGACATGTTGAATTGAAAAAAAGGTTCGGTATCCATAACATTTGGTTTTTCCGAATCTGTGTAAAATCTGTATTGAATACCGTTGGTTAATACACCGATTCGGGCTTCCGTCACAACTGTAAAGTAACGGAAAAGTTGTGAAACGTCTTCTTTGGGAAGATCTGAACTCCAATCTTTGCACTCAATCAGCATGATGGCTTTATCATTTTTGAGAATAGCAAGGTCAACCTTTTCACCCTGTTTTGTGCCAATATCAGCAGTAAATTGAGGCACAACTTCTGTCGGATTAGTATCGTCATATCCCAAAGCACGTATAAAGGGCTTGACAAAGGCATCTATCGTAGCCTGTTCGCCTTTTACCTTATCTTTGTAATCCGGTATACGGCTGGATAGGTTATTGAGTTCTTCGATAAAATCCATAAATACCTCTATTAAAGTAGCCCGTAAAAGAAACGTTATACCGGAACCATCATCCCGTCTTGGAATCTCCGATCAGGCCCTCGCTTTGCCTCCTCAAGAATATGTGTTGCCAATGCGATACCGCCTCTTTTATCTATTTTGTCCTCTGCATTGCTGGTGTTGTAATTTTTTGCAGGCTCAATACAATTCTGACACCCTGACCGGCATTCACAACTTTCAGCGATTTCAATTCCTTTTCTCAGTACATCTTGCCAGACGCTGAAAAGTTTTTTAGCCACACCAATACCACCAGAGTAGTTTTCGTAATAGAAAGCGGTCGGTTCATCACTAATCTTTGAGTAGGTACTTGTGTCAAATCGGTCCGCCGGAATGACGAACATTCCTCCAACACGGATGATGTGCTCCAAGGCACTGATCCCGTCAGTGGTACGTTCACTTGGTGGAACATTTATCCAAAAGGCATGTAGATTGTTCTGATAGTATGCATCATTTGTTTGGTGCAGTTCCCTTGGCTCGCCTGTGCGCTCATCTACTATTCTGTAGCCGGTGAAATTCATCGTGAGATTCAGAACACCATAGTATACTTCAATTTCATCATAGGCGACTCCATTGAAAACATCTGTTGGCATCAGCACTGTGAAAAAACTCGGATCTGTCCTGAGATTATGCTCAGTATCAGCCAAGACAACAGCATCAGCTTCATGGGCATGCACAGAGTACTTTCGACCAAAGAAAGTGAAAATAGCACCGATGTAAGCTTCCCGAAATCGCCGCATCTCCGAAATTTGTCCTAGTTTCTCGTTCCCTCGCTTCAACTCAAAAGACTGGCCAATACTCCCACGAATGTTCAAGTTCTGATGAGGCTTGAAGCCCTTTGGAACTGTTCCAGTATTCGTCTGAAATATATCATAAAACTCACTGCCAAGAATGCGTTCCTCATGAGCAGACAACCCTCCATCTGTTTCATAGGTGAGAGATGGAAGGTGTCTCCGAATAAGTTCTTCGTTGGACGGATCTATAACTAATTCATCCAGTGGTTTGTTTAAAAAAACCTTCAGATTTCCAACAAAAAAGCGATCTATTGGATCGTTCATGGCATAGAACAGCACAAAAGCCTCTTTGTCCCAACCACGTCCTGCACGTCCAATCTGTTGCCAAGCAGACATAATATTGGAGGGAAATCCTGCAAGTATGACCCCATCCAACCCACCAATGTCTAATCCCAATTCTAAGGCATTGGTTGTGAATACAATACGAATTTCGCCATCTTTAATTTTTTGTTGTATTTCCCGCCGATCATCACTTTTCATATCAGCGTGGAACGGTGATATCTCATCTGGGTTGAGTCCCTGTTCTTCTGCCTTACGTTTACAATTGATAAGGGCATCTTCAAGGAATCGTTTTGTTGGGCAGAACACAAGAGCTTGCAACCGATTAGCAAAAATGCTTAACGCGGCTTGCTCAATCCGTAGCCTAAAAATTTCTCTGTATCTAAAATCAGGAATAGCAGGATTCACAAAAATGAAATGACGTTTTGGCCGGAATGTATCTCTTGCTGATATTACCTCAACGTCCCGTCCTGTAAGATTTTTAGCATGCTCCACAGGATTAGCACAAGTTGCCGTTGATAAGAATACACGCGGATTTGCCCCGATACGGTTCAAATGGAGAAAAAAGCGACGGAGCAAAAGTGCCATGTTAGCACCGAAAAAACCGCGGTATTCATGCATTTCATCAATAATGATATACCGTAAATTACGCAAAAATCCTTCCCACTGTTCCTTATAAGCAAGGAATGACATGTTCAAGTATTCAGGATTGGTCAATAGAATTGGTATTGGATGATTCCGGAGTAGATCCCTCCATTCCTTATCCGTATCCCCATCATAAGGAAATGATTCAATCGAAAGCGGTTCGCAAAGTTGTTCAATCTGCTCCCTCTGGTCAAAGGCTAAAGCTTTCATTGGGTAAATCATGAGTGCATGAGAACCCGGATTGCTTACCAAAGCGTCGAGCATCGGTGCTGCGAATGCCAGAGTCTTACCACTAGCAGTGGGAGATTCCAAAACTACATCTGCGCCATTTAGCGATTTACTGATTGCTTCTGCTTGATGCTTGTAAGGAGTAGTGATTCCTGCATGGATAAGAGCATTGCGTACGGATGGGTGTAATTCAGATGACCATTCCTGGGCATATTGAGGTTGGATACACTCAACGGTCCCTGTTTGAATCTCATCGTCGTCACGCAATGCATCAAACTTTTTCAGTTGTTCCTTGAACTGTGCGATGTTAATCATTTAATTCCTTCTTTCAGCATAGTCAAGATGCACCTGTCACCCCGTACAGACTCTGTTCTGGCAGGGTCGATTTTTATTCACCTATTGTCCGGGTAGTGCTTTGTCCATTTTCAGAATGAAGGCAAATCCAGTTTGTAGTAAGGCAATTCTGCAGCGTACTCGCCCAAATGCGAAGTGCATTATTCCCCGTTGTTCCCTGCTGACGTGCGATGAATCGCACTACTACAAACCTACCCTAAGACGAACGCACTAAACAACCGGTTTGCGGTGTGCGACGTATGGCGGTTCCAGCATTAATTTCTGATCTTCCTCTGCCATCAGGTTGCGGAGTTCGTCATCGTATCTGCCTTGTCCCCATGAGGCGTGCCCGGGTGAATACTTGAACAAGATTGAGCGGCGTTCGTGTGTAGCCGTCCATGGAAGCGTGCCGTGCGTTAACGCCTCCGTAAAGATAACCACGTCGCCTGCCTTCTGATGTACGGGTGCCATGCAGGTTTTGTTGTCTACCACGGGTCGGAATTGCGGCGGACACGGATAGTTGCTCTTGTGGCTGCCCGGTATACAACAGAAGCCACCGTGCTCCGGTAGCATATCGGTTAATGCCCACGAGACGACAGTTAAGCCATTGTACATCCGATCGTTTCGGAAGACGTAGTATTGTGATGGGTCGTAAGGCGTGCCACCCCCGTGGAGCGTCCCACCCGGATTGCCTTCTATCATCAAGATGCCGTAGACGTGATCCAGCCGGAATTTAGGACCGACGATCTCCGCTAAACACGGCATAATACGCGGGTGGTTAAGAAGTCTACGGAACGCGTCGTTTTCCCAACTCAGGAAGCCGCCGAACCGTTGTGAATGGACATTATCGTCAACTGGGTCTGGGTATTCCTGCGCATCAATGAGTGCGTTCAGTTCAGCGAGTGCTTCATCCTCTAAAACGCCTTCAATATTCACATAACCCCATAGGTCAAACAAATATTTCTCTTCAGGACTCATTGAGACACCTCCGTAAAGGTAGCAGGCACACAGCCGTGTGCCGTCGGACTTGTCTTATTGATGTGCTGAGCGTGAAGTCGGTTCAAGCCGTGTAACAACGATCTGTTCTCTGTCAATGAGTTCACCGACGCGTGGGGACATTTCATTCACCCACTGGTCGTCTTCGTAGACCGCTGCGTAGAGTTGTTCCCGCTGTTCCTCGCTCTCAAAGCGTCGGATCCAGACGTAGAGATCGTCCTCTTCTTCACCGATGAAGCTGCCAATCACAACCATCCCTTTAGAAATCTGATATGGGAGGATTGTCTCTTCCATATATTTCACCCAGTTTTCGCGTTGACCGGGTTTCGTTCTGTACTGCCTTAATTCAAAAAAAGCCATAGAAAATCTCCTTTTAATAGCCATCAGCCGTCAGCTGTCAGCCGTCAGCAGGTCTCTTGTGGCATTCAGATATGCTGTGTCAGCCACAACAAAACTTGATCCCATAGAAAACTTGCTGAAAGTTTCCGATAGCCAAAAACCGATAGCCGACTGCCATTTATGTTATATACGGTTATAGCCGTAGCCTTTGCCTGTAATTTCAAAGAGTGCTGCTGCCGCTTGGAAATGAATCTCTGCGTCTTGATCTTCGAGGATCAATTCAAGCAGTGAGACAGCATTCGCGTTTTTCGCGTCGCCAAGTGCCTTGATAACATCGAGTCGGAATCCCCTCGTAACCTGCGCTTCATGTAAGGCTCTGAGTT
>JAAXHI010000106.1 GCA_012270875.1 Candidatus Poribacteria bacterium
CCGATGCACTCGGCATCGTTGAATACGCAGAACGCCATAACCGAACAAGCGAATTAGCATCCCCTTATGCACAACCTTCAACCCAACTCTTTTGGGACTTCTGTAACGCTGCACTTGCTGAACTGACGGAACACCGCGTCTATTATCAGTTTGAGGTCGCAAAATTACGGTGGGACAAAGGCACCGGCAAATTTCCGTTCCGCCTAATCTCAACCGACAATGAAGGATTTCGGAGTCGTTGTGTAATCCTCGCCATCGGTGCTGACGATTGTGCCTACGTGCCATCGGAATTCGCACAATGGCAACGCCAATTCCCTGATAGGGTTATACATGCGTCCCAATTCGCAGTGTCAAAAGAATTCGGAACTTCGCCAGCAAAAATTGTCGTTGTTGGGGGTGGATTGACAGCAGGAACACTCGCAAAAAGTCTTAGCGAGAACGGACATGATGTAGCACTGGTTGCTCGAAAATCGTTGAGGACAGAGCAGTTCGATTTTCCGCCGGTGTGGTTAGGTCCCAATGCACTCGCGGAATTTGCAGACGAGACAAATTTTCAGCGGCGTTACGAGATAATCCAGCAAAACAGGGGTGAGGGGAGTATTACGCCGGATATTATGGAAGCGTTAATGGACGCGCCAAACATTAAGCTCTATCCCGAAACCTGTATCCATAACATCCTCGAGACGAAAAAATATCCGTCGGCACAAGGACTACAAATTGAAACGACGCGGGACACTATTACCGACGTATCTCGCGTCATCTTAGCGACAGGATATCAATTCAACCTTCGTCGTTACCGATTTCTAAAGGAATTGGTCACACAACACCAGATCCCACTCGTTCGAGGTCTACCACACCTTGATAACGATTTGCAACTCCATCCGATCCAGAACCTCTTCGGCTCCGGCACCATTGCACAACTCCAGATAGGACCGGCTGCAGGCAACATCGCTGGCGCAAATCTCGCTTATGAACGCTTCCGCGAAAAATTGCTTACGCATCTGTAATGCTCTATCTTTCAAACAAGGCTTTAAGATAAGCAGGGGACTAAAGGCTAAATGGCTCTAATTAGCGTTTTTTGCACGACAAAATTTTTTTAAACCAGTAAAATACTGCAGATAGATCTTATGCAAAGTAACGTATTTGTACTTGGAATACTGGATACGAAAATATTTTCTAGCACTAAGTTTCAACAGGTTTTATAAAATGATACGTTTCCCAAATCCCGGTTCAGACATTAGCAGTTTCATTAGAATATTCTACGAAATTTTTGAAGTTTTAAATTCACAAGACTTTTTTTCTCTTGATGATATGTTGTTGGCTCTGGTTAAGCGAGATTTAGCTACTTCTTGTGGATTTATGGGAGAAGAAGCCCTTTTGCTCTCTGTCCGCAAAGATAGAAGTCGAGATCCTTTGTACAATCAATCTAAAATGTACTCTGAATTGTTCAAGGTATTGGGTTGGATTCATCCACTTAAGCGGAAATTGAACTTTCAATTCACTTATTTTGGAACACATATTGTTGAGGCAAAACTGAATCCATCAGCAATTTTTGAACAGGCTGCTTTGGGAATTGCTTATCCAAACGAAATTTTAGATGTCAAAGGAGACTATCAATTAAGGCCGTTTGCAACCTTCTTGCGAGCATTAGGAGCGTTGGATGGTTTGTTATCACGCGATGAGTTAATAGTCGGTCCGATGTGCTTGGGTAATGACCGCGATGATCTACTTTTCAATAATATGATTGAAGAAATCCGTAATTTACGAGGTTCATGGCAAGCCTTAAATGATAGAATGGAGGCAATCGCAGGTCAAAGAAATATATCGCTCAACACAATGAAGAATTACACTCGGTTCCCTCTAGCGGTGTTACGCTGGACGGGTTGGACAAAGGGTGAAACCAACAAAATTATTTACGATAAGTCAATAAAGTTTGATAGATTAACAGATAAGGGATACAGAGCACTCAAATTAATTGAAGAAAGTAAAGACATTAGAAAAATTGACTTAGAAGAAATTGATGAGACAACAAAAGATGCAATAACCCGACTGAGTTTCTACCAAATCTTGGGACGGGCTGGTTTTGATACTGCTCCTGTTGAGTCTATACTTATTGAAGATCAGGTTTTAGTTGAGAACTATTTGGGATCTGCCAACCATCCTATTCTTTTCTCTCCTTTTCAGGAATTGCATTCTGATTACCTATATTCTATTTTCCCGAATTTGTCTGGTCGTGAGGCTTCCAAAACCCCTATAGGATTGCATCTTTCTTATGCTCGTGGCGGTACTGCAGAAATCCGATATTCGAGTGTGGAACTTATAGGCGAAACAGGGCACCTTATTGAGGAGTTAGCTTCTGGCAGTCAGGATGTTGACGGAGAAACCCTTGATGTTTTCAAGGAGCCAATAGAACGGGGTTGGGATCTAGGGACATCAATAGAGTATATCATGTCTCAGTATGCTGATGCGAACAAAGATATATTCTATCCAGTCGTTGAAAAGTTGTTTAAAGCGATTGGATACGATTGTGAACTTTCGAGAACCGGAGTGAATTATAAGAGATGGGATGCTATGATCAGAAGCCCAAAGCATTCGATGCCAGTAGAAATAAAGTCCCCAGGTGAAGAAAAATTTCTGTCTGTTAAAGCTATCAGACAGGCGTTGGAAAATAAAGTCATTTTACTTGCTCGTGCTGCATCCGCTACAGAATTTGAAGACACTTCGCTTGTTGTTTGCTACAATTTACCAAATGACCGTTCCGAAGTGAGTTCGTTAATTAATGATGTGTTTGAAGTTTATGGCATAGTTATTGGAGTTATAGATTTTAGAGCGTTACTGCAGATCGCTGGGTCTCACTTACTGCTGAAAAAGGAACATAATAGAAATCAATTGGAGAAATTACGTGGCTTTATCAGATTATCGCATCCTTAAGCAAAGGAAAACCTCCAAAAAATTAAAAACGCTAGCAGCAGGGGTCCACCCTGTTTCTATTGAATGGAATCAGGATCAAAAACAATCTATAGTAAAATTTTCCGATGGTGGACGTGCGTTGGGTTCTTGTATCCACTGTATCAATCCACCATGTTTAGAATACACCGAAGATGAACTTGAATTGGAAATATTTAAGGAATTCCCTTCAGATAAAACCACAGAAGTGTGTCCAACCAAAGCAATAAGTTGGCCTCAAGAAGGTGATTCACCAATAATAGACAGTGATGCCTGTATTTTCTGTGGAATATGTGTCAGTCGATGTCCCGTTGCAGCGATTTATCTTGATCCAGATGAAACTACAGCAATCTTAAACGACCTACCAAACAAGTACTTCCTCCTTCAAAATCAGGAAGTTTCTGAAACGACACAGAAATTTTTACTTGAAATGTTTTCGCAAATTCCTGAGAGTGGAATTTTCATCTCGGAAGATGATGATATACTCCAGCGTTTCTTTGATAAATTTAAATCCGTTGCAACTGAGCAAAAACACAGTTCACAATTTCCTAACCATCTGGTTCGCAACTTGATGTTGGAGGTAGGTATTAAGGCATTGATGCGTAGAAGAGGAGATACTTACCTTCGAATGGATATAGTTTTTGAACAAAGTGGGAAGAAATCAGGAACATGTGAAGTTAAGCTGCGGAGTGAGTTCCTAGATGCCCCTAGAAACTTATTAGACAATGTAGCGGTTTTGGTTTCTAGATACGAGATTAGCAAAAACAACATGATACCATTAGTTGTAACTCTGTCACTGCCGAGTCAACGTTCAGAATACTGGCGGGTCATAAAGGATATTAAACAAGTGTTAGATCTGCGAATCAATTCCCTCACTATCGGAATGTTGGTTTTGTTAGTTTGGAATAGGAGTAAAATATCACTTGATTCTCAGGAAATTCTATACGTTGACTCAGACATGTCCACTTTAAGAGATAAATTTGAGCGCATACTTGGTAGGGAGTTAAATATCACGGAGGGTTACCCTGGGTTTATGGAAAGTCAAAAGTAGGTTCTAATTGGCTGTTCCATTCATAGATCCTTTTGTTGGCAATTGCGATGTAATCGGGGTTGAGCTCAAATCCCAAGTAGGAGCGACCTTCCATCAAAGCTGCTAAACATTCAGTCCCGCTGCCAACGAAAGGCACCAAAACTAAATCTCCTTCCATGGAAAAGTGCTTGATTATTTGCCTTGAAATTGATAGAGGTTTTTGAGTTGGATGATCCACTTTTTCCTCGGCAAACCGGCGCCCGGCGAGAGTAGGAAATTTCCATACGTCACCGGCTAACCTTCCTTCTGGGTGTGGTTCCCATACTTTTCCGTTCTTGATTATTTTATGTTTTAAACGTTCTTTGCTCTTATAAGGCTCTCGAATTGGTTTATAAACAAAATCATTACTTTTCGTCATCCAGAGCAAAGGTTCATAGTGGGCAGCTGGCTTCTTTGTGTATCTTGAAAAGCCATTTTCATAATTCCAGATAAATAGTCGACCGTACTTCATGCCCATTTCCATTAAGTCAACCTGTAAATAACAAATGTACTCATGGATACCATAGACAAATAAAGCCCCTTGGTCTGTCAGGATCCGGTGACATTCTACCAACCATTGCTGGCACCATTCGCGCCAGACAGCTACATCTTCAAAATTTTGGCTTATTCCAAAATCTTTGCCTATGTTATATGGCGGATCTGCTATAATCAACTCGGAAGATTGATCCGGCAATCCCTTTAGGAGTTCAAGGGCATCTCCCTGAATAATTGTGTTTTTCATATTACTGATGAAATATTTGGAATAGGAGAATGTACTGGTGATGGATATTAGGGATATAGCAAAACGGATATCCATACGGATATAATTTCTTATGTGTTTGTTCGAGCATTGAAATTCCCACTAACTTAATCGCATCATCGCATAAATGGTGGTATAAATCAGAATGGAATGGGTAAAACTGTGAACCATGCCGAAAGTCACTAACAATAATGGCCATATACCGTTTGTTTTCAACTTTGACAGCTACTTGACGAAAGATATTTGTTAGTTCTTGCAAAAATGTTTCATACTTTTCGATATTCCCTAGATCATGTTGGCTGTTTGAGTATTGAGTAGCCAAGTTCTTTACAAGCCTTGATTCTTTAACTTTGTGGTCTGCATTCTTTGTTAGTATATTCCAGTACGGAGGACTTGTTACTGCAAACTGAAATTGTTCGTCTTTAAAATTAGAGAGGGCAGCACGAATATCTTCACAGACTACCTTTTGATTGTGGCGGATTCCAACTTCAACTGTGAGTCGCTCTTCCGCAAGTTCTGCCCATGTTGAACTTAACTCAACACCGGTCCCTTTCCGATTTAAGAAGGCACATGCTTTCAGTGTAGATCCAATTCCACAAAAAGGATCAAGAACTTGATCTTTACTTTTCGTGAAAAAACGAATTAATCGTCCAACATCTTGATAAGAAAAAGGAGCAGGATGAAGTCGCTCGTAGGAAGTGTGCGGGTGCCCTTTCCCTAATCCTTTTTGCCGCCAGTTCGATTTTGTTTCCTGTATCCAAACTCTTCCGGGTAAATCGTTAAGTTTGTTGCGATCAGAATACTTGTCTTCTGGTCGCCTTTCAATATTCAATGCCCGCTTTGCTTCATGACGGCATGTTTCGCTCATTGCTAATAGGATCTTTGAAACAGGAATCCCAAATTCTTTCACTGCTTTAAGATTTTCTAGTGAAACATCTTTGTTAAACATTTCAAGCTGATCATCTTTGAGTTCGTTTGCTCTATTAGTTGGGATTTCGTTGTTAGCCAACGGAGGAATTGTAGTTTTCATTTGTCCCTCGTTAATTCCAAAGTTATTTCTTAGGATACAGAAATCTTAGACTTTACCATTCTACACTCGGGTTGATAATTATGGAGACTAATATCTTAAATTCGGTGATTTTGTGATAGATGTGCGAAGACGATACTCAGATTGCAACTGCCTGAATCGGAAGATTGAGGCTACAGGATTATCTGTTTATGAATTGTAACATTCAATAACTTTAATTGCAAGACAAATTAGCAAACATACTTTGAGTATCCGCTTCTCATGTAGCTGTCAGATTTTCCGAAGGGTATTTTTTAAATGCAATGCCGGCTATTCACACCTTAAAAAATTAAGGTGTGAATAGTTATGGCTTTCCTGTCACTGCAGCCAATTTCTGCCAGCGTGGCAGAAACGCTTCTGTTAAAAAACTATCCAGTCGCCAAATATTCTCCTGTGGCTGCCTTTCAAAAAACGTCCCCATCGCTAATACCAGAATATCTTTGAAACCATACGGGACATCAATCTGTGAAAGATCTTCGTACGTCTGAATGAGTGCAGTGTGGATTCGGAGAAAATTCAGTGCCGCGAAACTAAACGCATTCAGTTTCAAGGTGCCATCTTCCCCCATCTTTACTATTTCCCATGTCCATTCGGGTTGGTAGAAGGAGAGAAGCTGCGCCTTACAGAGTTCGACCGCAGCACTCAAGACATGTGAGAGTTCCTTGTGTTTTGTTGCCTTGTCTGGAATATCAAGTTTCTCGCAAATTTCCTTGTGTAATTGTTGTTGCGTCAATTCAGAGGTAACCCAGTTTTGAAAAACTTCAGAGGCATGGACGAAGCAAGTCCGAAGGTCTGCGAGCGTCAAATCCAGTTTGCTCGGAAACGCTTTAAGCAAGGAAGAACTCGGCAATAAATGTTCTTGTTCCGGGTATAGTTCTAAGAACTTATACTCTACCACATCCGCTAACATTTCTGCGAGAATCGGCGTAAAAGCGATAATTGCCCGTTCGTACAACTCCGCATCTATAAATTGCTGGAGTTTTTCTGAATCAAGTGCTATTGTTCCCGCCTTAGTTTTGATGAAGGTGTCAGCAAAAGAAGTCTGTTTTCCGAAGACCGATGCCGTTTCTGTTAACGATAATGGACGTTTAAACAGTGTTAATGCGGTATACGGTTCCTCGAAATCGAGTAGACTTTCCTGCCACTGGTGTCCCCAAGTATCATGAATTAGATATTTGTCAAGTTCAGCTAAAGGAAGAACACCAACCATCCGCGTCAGGGTTGACGTGACCAATTCCAAAGACAATTCAGTATCAGCGACAATATCCTGCCGAAAGGTTAAGTCTAAATTTTCCGCGTTAAAAGTTCCGAACACAGGGAAATGGGCAAATGGTTCAACCTCCCAGATTTTTCGGAGAAATTTTTCATAATAAGCTGTCGGGCGTTGTGACGTTTTGTGTTCTTTACTTCGTTCATCTGTGGAAATATTTGATGTTTGTGCCTTTTCCTGCGGTTCAGTTGGGAGACAAAAATAGAGTGCCGAGGACGTTTTCACCAATTTTACCTCACCTGCTACAAACGGAGCATCCGGGTGTAAAGACTGAAAGAGTTGTAGAATATCTGCATCGAGTTTTGGGTTATTAGACACCAGATTAAAACGAGTCTCTAAACTCTCCATAATTTGATGCCGATGTTGGAGAGGACGCGTCCGTATGGACAGTTGTCTGTTGAGTTTATCTACTGTTTCTGCGTCTAAGTCGAATGCGCGTTGAAGTTGGGTTTTTAAGGATTCTCGTTTGTCCGGTGTCGCAGGCGCATCAGGGGTAAAGAGTGTAAAAATTTTAGAACCAGCGGTATCTAAATTTTCGATTTCTGGATGATGCACTAAAGCCGGATAGTGTTCAATGGACAGCCAGACAGCCTCAACAAAAGCGGTATCTAAAATTGTCTCATCACAGGACATCGGCACATGTTGCCAGTTTGCCTGTGTGGCCGCCATCAATTCATTATGGTGTGTATAGAACCTTTCGAGCATTTCGGTCGAATCGGTTCCCTGTTTCTTTTTCGCTTTATTAATTTGCTGCGCGAGTACTTCAAATTGCTTTAAACGTTCTAAAACAGGTTCCCAGTAACTGGGAATATTGTCGTAGGGTCGTATGTGCACTGCCATAAATTTCTACCTTTTTTATTAATGAACTCATAATGAGGACACGTTATGATACGAAAATTAATTGTTGAATCAGACAAAACACCTTAGCCCAAACTTTTGCCAAAAACTTTACACACCCCCACCGATTCACTTTTTTATTGCAAATATTTTGTACATTTGCTACAATACATATTGACGTTAGCAATTCACGAAGAGCGCGTGAGTTACGTCAGGGCTGCTTCCTAATTTTTTAGGTGCGCCGCCGGTGTGTATCAGACACCGAGCGACGCTTAGCACTGCCATAGACCAAGTATGACAGCGCTGGTTTCTATTGTACCAGAAGCACTGCTTTCTGTCAGTTTAAAATAGAAACCAGCACCCTATAGGGCAAGTTCCCGAAAATTTCTTTTCTCTCGTTGACACATCTGTCAACGCTCCCTGTAGACTGTCACAACATATACACACCCCAGGTTATTTGCGTGCAGTCTAAAAACAGGAACACCCATAAACGTTATATATCAAACGAATAGAAACCTTAAACGTTGACATAAGCCAGCAGAGGCTTGTTGTTGCTGCAGACAAGATTCTGCTCAGTAACAGGTGGCCCGCGTTTTGTAAAGGGATGCTCGGCGAGCTTATGAAACAGTGGTAGAACGTTGTTAGGTCTATAACTACCGAAACCTTGAGTGTATTTGGACAAAGTTTGTCAGTGAAAGCATGTTATTATCAAACAAGGAAACGACTGTATGAATGATAAGGATTATGCAACAGGTAAGATAGTTAATTTCAGTAAGCCTGAAGAATCTGTTAGGCAGGACACCGAAAGGTGGCTTGTAGAAGAACTGCAATATAGCAAGGATAGGTTAGATATTGAATATCGTATTCGTATTGGATCAAGAAAAGTCCGACCTGATATTATTGTTTTTCGGAAACCAGTAGAACCTAATTTAGATCAGCATAAGGACATACTGGGATTAGTAGAAACAAAGTCTAAATCAATGCCAGAAGCAGAAGAACAACTACATTCATATATGGCAGTTTGTTCCAATTGTGAATGGGGCGTTGCTGCTACAGCAGAAGCGCGGCAGTTTTATCGCAGAAAACTAAATGGCGATATAGAGCGTATTCACGCGATACCTCCTTATGGTGTTTCTGTTAATGCATCTCTACGATTGAAAAAGTCAGATTTAATACCTGCACGCAATCTAAAATTGCATTTTAAGAGCATTCTTTATCATTTATATTCCAACACAAACATACAAAGTAGAGCCCGCCTCTGTAATGAAATGACAAAAATTCTGTTTTGTAAGATTTATGATGAGAAACTTCCCGCTGACACTCCCATATTTCAAGTTAATCCTGAAAAACCACGTGCTGAAATCAAGCAAAATATTGAGGATCAATTATGGAAACCTGTATTTAGAGATTTAGAAGACACAGGCATATTTCAGAAAGATGAAGGTATCGTATTAGACCCGGACTCTGTTGTGTATGTGGTCGGGGAACTGGAACGACTCAACCTTTCTGAAACAGATTGTGATGTTATTGGTGCTGCGTTTGAAGTATTTGCCGAAAGATATTTTGTAGGAGAAAAGGGCGAATTCTTTACACCCCGTATCGCAATCAAAAACGCAGTCCAGATGCTTAATCCCCAGTATGCAGATACTATTATAGACCCTGCTTGTGGTTCTGGTGGCTTTTTAATCTATGCATTAGAACATGTTTGGGATACTATTAAAGACTCACCACTTAACAGAGACGAAGCACACAAACGCGCCCCTTCTTTCATTTATGGGATTGATAAAGAACCTGATTTAGTCAAAGTTGCACGGGCATATATGACCTTAATAGGTGATGGCTCAACCTCTATCGTTGATACGGATTCATTGAAGCCTTTTGATGAGTGGGACGATAAAGCAAGGGTAATGTTAGCAGATGCGGAGGGAGAACAGAAACGCTTTGATTTTGTTTTTACAAATCCACCTTTCGGTGCGGACATCAAGATAAAACACCGTTATATTCTTGAGCAGTATGATCTTGGGCACAAATGGATAAAAGACAAACGTTCACAGAGATGGCACAAGGCTGGAGAAACCGAACCGACTGACCCACAAATTCTGTTCCTTGAGTTATGTGTTAATCTACTGAATGAAGGCGGTAAAATGTGTATTGTGCTGCCAGAGAGCGTGCTTGGTAATCCTACCCAGGAATATGTCCGTCAGTGGCTATTAGAGAACACAACGATATTAGCTGTTTGGGACTGTCCATCTTTATTGTTTCTACCCCATACAAGCACAAAAACCTGTATTCTATTCATAGAAAAAGTAAAAACGCCTAATCAAACTATTATGATGAGTGTCATCAAAAAGTGCGGACACGATGCAAGGGGAGCAGAGATTAGAGACGAGAAACAAGTTTTAGTTGAGGATTTTACCAATGCATTAGAGGATTGGAAAAATAAACCATCAGAAATTGATAATTTTAGAGAATGGAAAGGTGAAGTCAGTGTCCTCGTATCAAGTCAAGATGTAACGAATCAGGGCGTACTTGTGCCGAGAATATATCAACTTGAGCATCAACTTGGAGCAGTAACGAAAACATTAGGGGATTTAGAAAAACAAGGTATCATATCCCTTAAAACCATGCCTTGCGGTGTTAGGCAGAGCGAATACGATGATGAAAATGGAGAAATACCCTATATCAGAACTTCCGATTTAGGTCTAATGGAACTTCGCTCACCACATCACAAAGTGCCTTTGTCTATATATGAGCGTGAACAAGAAAGACAAGATTTAGGGGTTTCGGATATTCTAATGGTAAAAGATGGTGGGCATCGGATAGGCGAAACTGTAATGTTATCAGAAGGGGATTTAGATATTGTCGTTCAAGGGCATTTCTACAAAATTAGGGTTTTGAATCCAATCTTGCTTGACCCATATTTTCTCTTGTATGCGTTAAGAAAAACACAACCTTTTATCGCTGCAAGCTCCATTATTCAAGTTACTTTAGGTTCTATCACAATTGATAGACTCAGAGACATACCTGTTTCATATCCAAGTGAGAAGAAACAAAGAGAAATTGCTACCAAAATGCGTAAAATTTTAGAAACAAGACGAATTCACAGAAAAGCTTTGGATACAATCTCATGAACAATTTAGTATTGCGTTATTCTTTATCTTTCGTTTGGTGTGCATCATAATCTTGTGCTGGCGTTAATTCGCGTATCTTCGCATCAACCTGTTTCGCAAAAGTGAGGCTTTCATCGAGTTCAGCGCGGAGACGAGTCAGTTCTGTCTCATCGCTTTCAGGGTTGAGCGTTAATACCCGCGCATAGAGATGTGAAAGTTGGACAATCGTCTGCTGAACGTCTTTAATCTGTTGTTCTCGATGTTGTTGAAGCACATCTTTGACGGTTGTTCCCAATTGTGTACCCGTTGATTTTTGATGCATTTTAAGCGTGTCTTTCAAACACTCCACTGCCTGTGTAAAGAGTTCAGAAACTTTGTCGGTAATGTCGGCTCTGACGGTAATCGGAAGTGTCCCCATCCATCCGTCACTACCCGCTTCCTCCTGAAAGGAGGTGTGCAAAGCGCGGAGTTCTTCGAGCATCGTCTCTGTTCGCGCATCACCATCGGCTTCAAGTTGTTCATGTAAAGAGTTCAGCGCTGACTCTTGCTTGGATTGGACTTCCTGAAGAATCTCGTTGTGCACCTGTTTCGCTATATCGTCTGTACCGGTTGCCCACTTACTAATCAGAGACCCAATAGGCACCAAGACGCTAAGAATAGCACTTCCGAATAGATAGAGAATCTGAGGTTCTAAATTGAGCACCCAAGACGCAAAAGCGAGAGAGCCTCCCGCAGCGAAAGGGAAAACAACGGAAGGGGTACCAAGAAGGTGGAGTAGGAATTTCTTCCGAAACAATTTCCGATCAATCAATTTCTTTTATTAGTTATCAGTAACCAATAACCAGTAACCAGTTACAAGAGCATTGTGATTAAATCATATCCCTCTTAACTGGAAACTGGAAACTGGAAACTGGAAACTATTCCTCAATACGGCTTACCGAGAAGTTCAAATGTAACGCTTTGTGCCGCTGCGCCTCGCATCTGCGTAGAGGTTTTGTTGCTTGCAATCGCACGAATACGATGGTTTGCGATACCGAAATCTCTCAAAGACGCTGCCGCTGCCTCTGCACGTTGTAAAGCAAGAACCCGGTTCGCCGCTGGATCCCCTTCCTGTCGCGTATGTCCAACGACTCGAAGATAGTATTGTGGAAAGGATTTCAGATTTGAAGCAAGTTCTTGCAACGCACGTTTACTACCCGGAAGAATCCGAGCATTCCCGCGTCCAAATTGGATCGGTTCAACTTTCATCGCCGCGACCGGCGCAAGTGTATTCCAGTTTGTATCAGAAAGCGGATTGAGTGCTGCCTCTTCGCGAACCTGCTCCATCGGGGTTGAGCCAACGAAAATACCGTCTAACTCGTCATTACCGCTCGCGTTCAGCATACCGGGGTGGAACTTATCGTGATGAAGTGAACGCAAAATACCTTCAAAGAATAGCTGCTCGTAATTGCCTGACACTGGATCCGCAGAGATTGAATTCGTCTGCACCAGCACCTGCACAATTTTAGCAATCATCGCTTCAAGTCGCTCAGTCCCTTTTGCCTCCGCGACAGGAATCACTCCGAAATGCGCGTAATTCTCAACCGTATTCCGCCATTCAATGCCTTTCACCAGTTTATCCGTCTCATTTCGGTTGAGCGAGTCGCCATACTTCTTGGCATCTGCTTGAATTAAGGTGGCTAACCCATCGGATTGGTTATTGTAGTCATAGTTTGCGCGGAGATACGCTTGGACAACATGCGTGACGAGTTCACGTTGCGAATCCAGGAATCCACGCTGAACTACTAACACATCAACGATATAACCTTTCAGTTTTGAACTGTCTAACAGCAGATGAACACCTTCAATAGCGAGTGCTTTCGTCACATAGGGTTCCCAAATAACATAGGCGTACGGCTCATCTGGATCGGCGGACTTGAGTTGCTTATAGGCATCTTCAGCACCGTTTGTCTCGACTGCCCACGAAGAAGGCAGGCTCGGAAGGCTCATCTTATTAATCATAATTCGGGCGAGCGTCTCACTCGGTGAATCGGGTGTCAGCACAATGCGTGCCTGTGGGTTGCTCAAACTCGGTATTTGTGGAATACCTCGCTTATACGCAACAATCGCATCTGCGCCTTTCGATTCATCAATCACGAGAACGATTGAACCCGGAAAATCACCGATCACGCTCCCCGCCTTGAGGTAGGCATCAATCGTGAAAACCGCCATCTGAACCTTACCGCTTTTCAAGGCGCGTGCCCTACCGACATAATCGGCTTTATCGTCAACAAACGTCAGTTTAACCCCTTGGCGATCAAGGAGATTCTGAACAGCAGGAGAACGGAGTATCGCATACCCCGGAAACGAATCATGTGCCACTTTGATAGTGTGCGCATACCGTTGTGTGCTCGTCTCTTTAACGAGATCGCCTCGGAGCCACGGTTCAACAACAAACTTGTAAACTAACCCGATGACCCCGATGATAATCAGCCAGCTCGCTGCCGCGATGATTAGGCGTTTTTTCTTTCCTGCGTCCATAGTTCCTATTTCCTACTTCTGAAAACCATGAAACCCGTAACGGCGATTACAATTAGAATCACAACAAACCATAAGGTGCCTTGCCCTGATCTAAAGTCTGTGTCCTGTCGCTGTGGTGTTGAAGTCTTGCTCGGTCTCGGTGTTGTTGTTCGTGGTCGTGTTGTCTCTATAGGCTTTACAGCGATTGACGTATTGCTCGGCGGTGTCGTCAACCGCTGAATCAAATCAGCGGCAATTTCGGGTGAAAGTGGCGCGATGTATTCAAAAGCATCTTCTCCACCGACATCCGTCCCTGTATCACCCGTTTCAGCAAGAATTTGCGAGACTGCCGCCACCAGTTCCCCCGGATTATCTGCCTTACGGTAGCTATCCACAACCTTTGCCAACATGTGATCCGTTTTCATGTCAACGCCGATAACATCAACGCGGATCTGCCGATTGAGAATTTCAGGCGTATAGTGTTTGACTTTATCAGCATCCGAAGCCTCGCCATCTGTAACAACTAACAACCGGTAGTTTCCGTAGTTATACTGTCTTTCCCGTTGTTCAAGGAGACGATTTGCCCCGATTCGGATATATTTTCCCAGAGGTGTATCGCCACTCGGTCGTGGTAAATGAATCGCTGCTACCAGTTTTTGCGTATCCTTGGGTCCCAACGGGTACACCCATTCGTTAGAGATGTTAGCACCGCTAAACACCAGCAAGCCGATCTGTGTGTCGTCAGGGATATTTGCCAGCACCTCTTGTAGTGCCGTTTTCGCTGCTTCCATCTTCGATTTCGTTTGGTCTCCACTAAACTTGTCCTGCATTGAACCAGAAGCATCAAGAATTACAACGATGTTATCTTTATGAATGTCATCATCAGCACTGCAAATCTGGAGACCAAAGACAAGCAAACTCAGTAGAAAAGTAAATAGCAAACCGGAGTTGGCGGTTATAATACGTTTCATGAAAAGTACCTATCTATGTCATGGAACCGTCAACTTTTGGAAGCCATCCGAACTGTCAGTAAAACGGATTGATCAACGGGCGTTTCTCTTTCTGATGGCTGATGGCTGACGGCTATTCCCGCTAAAAATCAAAATCAGAGACTGCGACCGCTTCCGCTGAAACTTTAATCAGTGCGAATTCAACGCGCCGATTTTCTGCTGCCTCCGCAGGACTCGTCGGCTTTGCAATAACAGGCTCCTTAATGCCGACACCTACTGGCACAATCTGATCTGGATCGATGCGCGCGTTTTTTCGACGGGCGTAGGTGATAATTGATTGTTTCACCGCTTGCCCCCGCTGCTCAGAAAGTTTCAGAGCAGCCCGCATCACTTGGTAGGGACTCTCAACATTGCTACCATCGTCAAACTTTTTCTGTTGAATCAGACGAATCAGGTTCGCGGTATTTTCCAGACTAAAAGGTTTACCGTCCATAAAATATTTGTAGTTCCCTCGCGTGCCAGTCCGTTTCAAAATACCTGTACTGAGTCCGGTTTTAACCAATATGCTTAGCGTCCGAGACGGATCGCTGTGTCCTTTTATCGCTATGGCAGCATTCCCGTATTTTGAAGCCAATTCAACAACTCTATCAAATTCTTCTCGGTATTTTGTATCGCTAAACGTATCTTGGTTTGCATCAAATTGGATTGTGAACGAGATGAGCGTCTTTTCGTCGAGTACCGCATCTTCATTAAACGATTCAATTTCAGCGCGCACCGTCTCTTTTTTGAAACGCGTCTGTTTCAATTGTGTAGGAGCCGTCACCGTTGTCGTGAGCAAGTTCTTAAAGGTTGACGAGTTAAAATTTAAATCAGACGGAATCAGCGCATATCTCTGCCTCACAAACCCCCAGTTCACAGCCATGTCCAGTCCTGCTTTGTTGAAGCCTTCAAAACCTGAGATGATATTACTCGGATCGTTGAAGAAAGCGATATTTCCGGGTTGTCCAACGAACGTGCAGTCCGCAATTAAACCGTGTGCGTCCTCTTCAAGCGTCGGTAACACCTCTTTGCCGTAAATGTTTTGCATCGTCGTTAGCAGCTGCGTATATTTTGCAGAACCGCTTGCTTCGTAGACTTTTTTCAGAGCCACAACCTCTTCCGCACCCTTTAGATAACCAGCGAAAAAACGCTCGACAAACGGTTTGTAAGCGTCATAGAAATCTTTACGGCAGGCGTAGACATCGGCAATAGAACGGGAGAGCGTAGCAGTACTGACGACAACCCGCGCACCTTTGACTGTACCTTCAGCACCGGTCCCAGTGTTCTCAGGCCCGCCTGTCAAGCCAATCATATCGGGCGTTATTACAAAGCAGCCTGCGATAGTCGCGTCGTTTCGGAAACGTTCTGCGGGTCCGTTGGCACCTGTTAATTCGTCTACCCAAACAATTTCTACCTGTGATTTTGAGAGACGAGCAGTCTTCAACATATCATAGAGCATCCCAACGTGCGGTCCACCCTTTTGAATAGCGACCTTTTTGCCTCTGAGGTCAGAGATTTTCCGAATCGTGGAACGTCCAACGAAATGGTCACCTGCCGACCAAGTCATCTGTCCAAAAACAACCGGTTTTGTCCGGGCATCTTTACCTACCGCTTCGCTTGCTTGTGCTATCATCCTAAACGTGCCGCGTAGAAAAGGAGATTTACCTGAGAGGTAATCGCGCACCTGCTGCTGAAAATTATCACCCGGTACTAATTTCAGGTTCATTCCGAGTTCTGCCATAATTGTACCGGATTTTGTCGTCAATCCACCGTTAGCATGAAAAAGGGCAGATTC
>JAAXHI010000259.1 GCA_012270875.1 Candidatus Poribacteria bacterium
CAACTTTATTTATGAAACACCCTCAGGTAATTAGGGACTTTCCTATAAAATCGAGACTATAGATGAATTTAATCAAGCAATTCTCGAACGAATGCAAGGATACAAGAACCGACGAAATATCGGAGTCTAATAAACGGCATCTTCTTCGAAAACTTTTTCACCTATGACACGCGTTGATTCTCCGTCGGGGGAGACTTCCCGAAAGAAGCAGGAGCGATAGCCGACATGGCACGCTGCGACCTTCTGCTCAACCTTTATGAGTAGGGCATCACCGTCGCAATCGACTGCGACGGATTCCACCGTCTGTGTATGCCCTGAAGTCTCCCCCTTTATCCAGAGTTTTTGGCGGGAACGGCTCCAGAAGCAGACTTGCCCGGTTGACAGGGTTTGTTTGATCGCTTCAGCGTTCATATAGCCTACCATCAGGATTTCGTTGTTTGTGCAATCTTGGATGACTGCAGCGACTAAACCATCACGGTCATATTTGAGTTCAGATAGAATTTTCATGTGATTTCTCCTTAAAAAACAAAAAACCTTATGCTACCGGGATCGGTGTGCATAAGGCTTCAACAGGACTTAAAAATGAAAAACGACGATTTTCGATCTCTATTTCAGTTATCCGTTTGAGCGCACACTCCCCCGCAAGCAATTGGAATGCCACCAATGCCAATGGTTAGACATGCTATGCAAGTTGGAGTGTGAACGTACAAGTGTCATTTTTCTCACTTTCAGTTAAATGAACATTTGATTTAAAATACCACTATTAATGATACCACATCTAATTTGTGTTGTCAAATTTTTTAGACACTTCACAAAAAACTTGCAAAAAATGTTGCAATGTGATATAATATAGGCATTACAATAGAATAAATCAACGGTTCAGGTGCCGAATTACGGAGAATAGGGAAGCGCGGTGAGAATCCGCCACGGCCCCGCCACTGTGAACGATCGCAAATATTCGCTGAAAAAACCACTGTCAATTTACTGATGGGAAGGTTCAGCGGACTTTTGTAGCGCAAGTTTTGGCTTGCAAGCTACGTCAAAAGATCGGAAGTCAGGAGACCTGCCTGGATCGTGTTTCACGCATCTGCTTTCGCGGGAAAGCGGTGGAACAGCGCGCAGCAGTATCCTGTTAGTATAGAAGAACTCGTGTAAGATATGACGTTTTTTAGACGCAATTGCAGGATTAGCATATATGGAGTGTCGCTACATCCCCTGTCTTTTCAATGAAAGCAGGGGTTTTTTGTTTCATTACGGAGGTTTTAATGGACAGATTTTTTTCCACTTGGCGACATTTCTCGCGCTATTCGCTCCTGTTTATAGGCGCGATCCTTTTCACACTCACCCTTAATCCTGCTTTAGGACAAACGGAAGCGGCGAACACGGCTGTTGTCATAAATGCGCTGACGCATCCAGATTTGGGCATCATCGCCTCAGTTTCACTCATTGATCTGGAAGAGCCAAATGAGAGACAGGCTGTTGACAACGAGATACTCTCCATCGGTTTTGCTCCGAAATTGCGGCGGGCAATTGGTCTCACTGTTCACGGGCATCTCGCGTATGTCACGAGTTTCAACTTACCTATCACGGGTGGAATGAGTTCCGGTGACAATGTCTTGATTATTAACTTGGAAGATCGAGAGTTTGTTGGCGAAATCCCGATGGAAGCGGGTACAACCCCGCAGCAGGTCGCTTTGGTCAGTGATCAGAAGTTATACGTTACATGTGCCGCGGCGCATGAGGTGCATGTCGTTGACATTCCGAATCGCAATGTGACGAAGGTCCTCACCGGTTCTTTCAACAAACCGACCGGTATCACGCTTCTCAACGGTAAAGCCTATGTCTCGAACCCCGCATGGGAGTGGGATCCTGTTGCCGGGAGAGTAAGTTATTATGATAGTACTGTCACAGTGATTGATACAGAGACAGATGTCATATTGAAATCTATTCCGGTACCGACGAACGCGGGCCAAATCCTCAACGATGGTGAATCGACTGTTATTCTTAAGACAACAGGCAATTACAACGATGTCCTCGGGCATCTCGTTCTGATTGATGCGAATACCGATGAGGTAGTGGAAACGGTTAAACTCGATTTCACACCCGGTTCCGCCGCCCTCAATTCAGAAAAACAGTTGTTTATGCAAGGCAGTTGGCGAAACCCCGGCTTGCTCATCTACGATATCGTCGCGCGAGACTGGATCCGTGACGAAGATAACACGATTGCCAACTTCAGCAACGATGCAGATACATCTCTCAGTGGTGGCTTGACCTTTGCGCCAGATGGGAATCTCTATATTACACAACCCGATTGGGGGGGCAGCGGACAGAATTACGTTCGCGTCATGGACGTGGCAGATGCGTCTCTTTTACGATCCTATCACGTTGGGCACGGTGCCAATAATTTGAAGTTCGCAACGATTATACCGCGCCGCGAAGACCTAAACAACGACGGGTTTGTCAATGCGTCAGATTTGGTAATTGCAGCTCGGTTCTTGGGGGATGAGGGACCTGGTATCATCGCCGATGTTAATGGCGACGAAGTGGTCGATGTCCGTGATCTGGTGCTGATAGGACAAGGACTTTAACGCAATATTCGCGGGCGCGGTTTAGAACTGCGCCCCGTATTTATACCATTTCTAAATGATGCTCGGACATTACTGGTTTTCATGGAATGTTTAGTGATGCGGGACAAACTAAAAGTTTGTTCTACATAAAGAGAGATTTCTTAACAGAAATGGTATTACTAACAAGGTTTGTAACCTTCTGCCTCAGGAAACGCGCAACAGGAAGGATGCTCTCAAAGGAAACTGCATAATGCACGCTCGGAATCAATCTACAATAGAGCAAACCCTTTGGTGCCTGTCATTGTTCGTTTTCCTAATCAGTTGTGCTTCAACCTCCAAAGAAGAACCGCTTTCATGGAAAGTGACGTTCTTTTCGTTGGGTGCTAAGGTGCAGTTCAGCCCAGCAGCACCGGTCCAGCGTCTGAACGCTTTTAATGCGGACGGTGTGATGGTCGCGCAACTTAACTTCCCTACACCCCCTCGGCAGACAGAGCCGCTCTATTTTGAATGGGATGCGGGAGAGACCTATAGATTTGAAGCGATCTTGTTGACAGGCAGCGTTGATAGGCAAAGCGTAACCGCGCCGCGCGTATACACACAAGGAAATTTGGAGATTGCTATTCCCTACGGTGCTGCGATGCAGTCGGATCCGGAAAGTGCGTCAGGTAGCCATCAGAAGGCACTTGTTTTGCACGAAAGTGAAATGACAGCCACAGTTCTCGTTACAAACGGGAATGTCCCGACAACCTTTGATCTCAAACTCTGCTTACCTCAAACGTTAACTATTGTTCGATCACCCGCAGGCTGGAAAAGTGAAATAGTCAATGGGAAGACCTGTCTCTTGACCACGGGCAGATTTAAGGTTGCCTCGGAAGTTTGGTACCGGGAGTTAGTTTTGAAGACATCCGAGGTGCGCCAAGCGGATAATCAAGAAATTTCGGGGACTGCTCGTTTCAGGACAGATACGGGGCAGATGTGGGAACAGCAGGCAAGGGTGCAGCTGCGGATAGCAACTGTTCCAGAGATTGCCGAACACCTCTCCATAGCATCGATTGAGATGCCTACAGATGCAACAGGTACAGTGGATCCGAGGCAGCGAGAAGATACTATCTACCATGCGCGTCCGTTATTCAGTTGGCTCGGAGCACCGCAGACGAATGCGTTTGAACCGATGACCTATCAGACCCTACGGCTACGGAATACGGGTGAAGAGACTATTCATGTGGTCGTCTCATCGGTTAACACAGATATGAAGAGTGGTGCAACTATTCCGTTTCTCGCGCCTCCAGAAACAACGGCCGGGGGGACAAATCGGAGCATAGCGTTTGCGAGTCTACCAGCAGGAGAGGTTACAGAAATTCCGCTGCCTATCTATTTTCATCCAGTGTATATGAGACAAGGCGAGTTAGAACAGGCGACCCCTGGGGCGTATGTGCGTGATATTGCGGTGAAAGTTTGGGGGAGTGATGCGACGGTTCTGCGCGAACAACGTCCACTACACTTGGTCGTTCCGAACCAACAGGCACTGCTCATCAGTCTATTGGCGATTATTACCAGTAGTATTGGTTTTGCGATCGTTGGACGATTTCACGCGCGAATTTTTTCGGGTTTCACAACAAAACAGCTCATTGTAATCGCGCTATTTGGTACGACAGTTTTCGTAGCCGTGATGGTCCCGTCAACGCTATTCCTCAACTTAATCAGCGCGCTCCTCGGTCCGTTCTCTGTGCTGGTGAGTGGTTTGATTAATGAGACGCTCTATTACGCCTTGCTGACTGCCTTACTCATTTATATTAGCGGGGATCCGACGCGTTCCGATCATACCGACGCGAAACGGCACAGTAAAGGGAGCGGCGTAATCCTGCTTGTCTCTGCGGTGCGTCTACTACTTAGCGGCGTTACGTTCGGACTTTTCACACCGATGGCGATTGTCTATACCGGCACGAGTGTTTTGCTACTGGAAACAGGATTCCTGTTCGTGCGAGGACGGAGTATCTTGGTGTGGGGTGTTGTGCTGGGGGTCTGCGACGCGCTCGCTGTCTATGTCGATTTCCAACTTTCTATGCTGTTCTATCGACTTTTCTATGCCGATTGGTATATTGTGCTCCGAATCCTTGTAGAAGGGTTCGCCTATACATTTATCGGTGTACTTCTCGGTGCGAGATTAGGACGAGGTTTATGGCGTGTGGCGGATTAATCCGCTGCTCTAATTTGTCTATAGTTATTTCTCTTCCGCTGGCGAGGTTTTTAACCTAATCCAAGAATTGCAACACAAGCATAAGGAACACAAAAATGAAGCGAATTCAATTTTTTACTTTTCTCTGTCTGTTTGTCATTTTACCCATTGGTATTTCAACAGCCGATATGGGGGTCACTTGGGTTCGGACAGGCGTAGTGGTTGAAACTGAAGATAAAGATGGTATATCAGACAAAATCAGCGTCGCGACGGTGTTTAACGGCACAGCACAGGCATTAACCGAAGTACCCACAATCCAACGCCTTGATACCAATCGCGTTCTACTGCAATTCACATGGCAACCGAACAAAGATTATCAATTTCGCTTAGAGGATAGCGAAGTAACAACGACCTCGCCGCTGAAACCGACATCATACCTTATTCAGACGGTTGAATTAGACGGGCTTTTGTCGCTCATGGAAAGCCTCCGTCAACCCGCGAAACCGACCGCAGTTGCCTTAGGACATCGAAAGGCACCATCTACCCATAAATTGGCAATTGCTACGGATAGCGGACACATCGCAGTTCTCCAAGCACTCACAGGCGAAACACTCTGGAAAACTCGGATTTCGGAAGGCTATGTCAGAAGAATGGTGTTCAGTCCAGATAGTAACTTGCTCTATATCGGTGAGCAGGCGGCAGACGGGTTCATCTACTGTTACGATTTCACATCTGAGAAGCCGACATTCCGCTGGAAATATCGCACCGCCGATGACATTGAGACCTCTACGCCGAGCGATCCCGACAGCAACTTTGCGTGGGTCAGTTACCCTGGTCCAGCATGTATGCGAACATTGGCGAACGGGGACCTATTGGTTGCGGGTGTGCATTCGTGGACACAAAACGATGCGCCAGTTAAGAAATCGCAACTTTATAGGTTTAACAGTGAAACCGGAGATGTTATCTGGAAATGGCCTCGCGACGGTGCGACTCGGAAGATAATACGCTGGTTTGATGTAGGTGCTGACGATAAAACGCTCGCCCTCGTAGCAGATGCGGGACATAATCTACAAGGGAGCGCAACCGATGGAAACGGTGTTGGTAACGGGAAACTCGTTGTTCTTAACGCGGCAGATGGCGCGGAAAAGTGGCAAGCGGATATTGAACCGCTGCGCGAGTATTTCCCACAGGTCACGTTTTGGCGGGGGGTCAGCATGTCAGCCGACGGTAAATTCATAAACGTAACAGCGGACGATGGTCGTGCATTCATTTTCGATACGAACAAGTCGGAACCGATATGGCAGGAGAACTTGACGACACCATTGGAGGTGAGTGGTGTCCCTGTCGTCGCGACTGCTGGTACGATTGGTGCAACGGATGCGGCGGCACTCTTCGTTACCGGGGTCACCTATATCCCGTATCATCTCCGGAAGGGTGCGCAAAGACCGTCGGCATCACATCCGAATGCGATGACGCTATTTGCCTATTCATGGGGTGGTGAAAAAATCTGGCAGTGGAAACTTGAGAATATGCCGCAGGGTTTACGTATTGATGCGATGGATCGTTACGCCGTGTTGTCTGTTTCCAAACGGACACGGGACCCAAATGAGAGCCTCCATGGCGTGTCAGTATTTGACTTGATGGCGGAGGGCAGCGGTTTATCGAAATACCTGTACACCTATCGAACGGAGGGGCAGCTGCCTTATGATACGCTTGCGATCAGTGAAGATGGCGCGTTAATTATTGTCGTTGAGGTGCCGATGGCGATGCCAGATGAGACGGTGCGCGGGAAAAATCGGGTGCATGTGTTGTATTGATTTTTGATTGCTTTCAAGGCACACCAGTTTTCTCACGGGTGCGCCTTCTAACCCGTCCAGTTTTAACACGGACGTTGGAAATTGCTTAGACAACCCGCCCCAACATATTTACGTCCCTACAAGTTACATCCGTTTCTTGTTGGAGACATCGTAAACACGAAAAAATAAGGGAACAACAACTCTGTTGTTCCCCTATCGCAACTTTAGAGCAGACACAAACGGTGCTGAAGATGGCTACTGACTTGAGATTGCCTGTTGAGCGACCGCGTTTTGGGTTGCTACAATCACACTTTGTAATGCCTGAAAATAACTCATCTCAGCCATTTTGATTGTGTGCGTATCTTCGTTTTCACGTGCGCGTCTGAGTGCTTCCCAACTTAATGCCAGCATCTGGTTGGTTTTCTCTAAAATTCTCCAATCCGTATTTGAAATCATGGTATCCCCCCGGAATTTTTACGCTATTGGCGGTTTGTTATTCCGCTCAAACAGCGCATTCAACGCTTCGCTAAGCAGATTTTGGATGCTCGTGTCCCTCTCAATGGCGAGCATCTTTAACTGCCGATGTACGTCTTTATCGAAATGCCCTGAAATCATCTTTTTGCCTTGACGGGATGGCGGGATTGTTGCTGTTGGTTCGGGTGTTGTCCCGACAGCAATCTCGCCTTCGCCTGACAGAATTGCTACTGTTTTCATAGTATCTATGCCTCCGCACATGTACACATGCAAACATGTATACATGTGTGCATACATAAAACGTTGGGTTTACAGATCGGTTTCAGATTTGGGAAATTTAATTTTCGGTTTTCGGTGAAAGGTTGGGACACCTATACACGCGTCGTTCCGTGGAACTCAAGGTAGTACGCTAAATTCCGTTAGGTGCCGAGTTTTTCTTGATTAAGATTGGCGCGGGTATTAAAATGGAGACACTTATCACGACAATTTTGCTGGTTTTGACACAGATGACGCAAATGGGAGGCGTGAACACATGAGACACTTTTTCTGGGTTTTCGTGGTCTCTGTTCTTTGTGTTGCAACTTTTGAGGCAACCGCACAAGTGACGAAAGGTTTACACTTTTATTTACCGTTCAATGAGGAGAAAGGTGATATTGCGAAGGATGTCGGTCCGAAGGAATTTGAAGCGGAACTCCACGACAGTGCGAAATTTGTTGCGAAAGGCAAAGTTGGTGGCGCGATCGAATTTTCGGGTGGACCGGCACTGATCATGGATCCGGGTGGTCAGAGCGAACTCTATGTGGAGCATCTGACTGTTGCGGTTTGGATATATCCTTTTGAAATATCGGATGTCGC
>JAAXHI010000263.1 GCA_012270875.1 Candidatus Poribacteria bacterium
AAATTTTTTACTATCCTTTCCAGCCTTGAGGGACTCTATATAAGCAAATCGACCTAATAAGGAGAAAACCATGTCTAACGAACATGAAGCCCAAAAGGAAATTCGCAGGCAAAAGGAAGTTCGCAGAGTTCTACGGCTATTGGAAACTACCGCACGCCTTGTAGAAACGTCAGCAATTTCAGACCATCTCTTTGATGGTGAAGAGCGGTGCGCGAAGCAATTTAACAATGCCCTTAATCTTCTATCTGAACTCGGCGCAGTCCCCGAAGGTCTGTTTGAACCTTTGGACATAGATGATACCTCTTTTGGCGATATCTGTTTCGCATGCCACCAAGTCGCGGCATACGTCAAAGAGGGATGTGCCGATGATTTTGACTTCGATCACATGAAAAAAACCATTGGTGACGAACTCAAAGATGTCAGCGAAGTTGTCCGGCAATCCATGCCCTCTTTCCTCAAAGATATTTGGAGCGGACAAGCACAAGAACATAATGCTGATACCGCCGAGACCGTTGAAGTCACCTCAGACGAGGACGAGGACGTGACACCTGTCGAACAGCGAATCGCCAAACTCGAAGGGCAGATGGAGACTGTTGTCGAGATACTTCAAGAAATTCGGACACAACAGCAGAATCGCGAATTATAGGCTGCACCTGTCTGGAATAACATCCATAACGTTCCAGACAGGTCGCGCCTTCCCTTATTTACACACATCAGCAGGCAGTATAACTGTTACCCTCATACCGGATATCGCTATTAACTTAGATGCCGAAACCAGTGTCTGACGTGTTTCAACAGACTTCGCGGTGACCTCGGTCATTCAAGGAAAGGTCCGTAAAAATAGGTTAAGGGGCAGTATAAACGGCGGGGGTCCCTTACTAAAATTGCGCACTTCTGCCGGAAGCATCCGTTTGCAAAAGGCAGCAAACTAAGCCCATTTGAGCGTTAAAAGTAACACTTATGCTATACCAGCGGAGGAACCTATTTTGGAAAAGATTGAAAAAACATATAACGCCAAAAGCGGCGGGAGTTTAAACGTTTTGTCGGAGTTCGGTGCAATTGAAATCCAAACCGCTGAACAGAATAAGGTTGAAGTCGTTATCACGAAAAAATCAAAATCCGAATTGGCTGCAGATGTTGAAAAAATGCTCGCAGATTTTGAACTGGCGTTTGAACACGACGATTCCGGTGTCCATATCCGCGGAACTTTCAAACACGGTTTGAAACATTGGCAGAAACAACTGAAGTTTGCGAACATTCATTTTCTGATAACAGTACCACAACAGTACAATATTGATTTGAATACCACACGCAGTGACATTTCCGTAACCAACCTCACCGGTGATGTCCGTGTAAGTACTTCGGATGGTAGTTTGTGCTTTACAAGCATTACAGGCGAAGTGTGGGCGCATACATCTGGCGGTAGTGTTGAGGCAGTCAATGTCACAGGCGATGTTCAGGCCCGAACTTCAGGTGGTAGCCTCCGCTTTGGTGCAATTCAGGGCTTTATTTCAGGCAGAACTTCAGGGGGCAGCATCAAGGCCGTGGACTGTAGTGGCGGAACAAATCTCCGAACATCGGGAGGTCGTATCTGGTTAGGAGGCATCGGTAGAAATGTAACAGCGCGAACTTCAGGCGGCTCCATCCAAGCCACTATGGCAACACAACCCCAGAGTGAGTGTAGTTTGCGCACATCGGGTGGCGCGATAACCTGTACGCTTACGCCAGATGTCGCAGTTGACTTAGAAGCAAAAACCAGTGGAGGACGCGTCTCAACGGACTTCGCAGTAGAATCAATTATTCACGGGAAGGCTCCCAAAAATAGGTTGGAAGGTCGTATAAATGGGGGCGGTCCCTTGCTGAAACTGCGCACCTCTGGTGGAAACATTCATTTACAGAAGGCCGCGGATTAAGCACTTGTTAGGTACATTTAGTTCTCTTGTAGGAGGGATCCCCAAATCCCGACCTCAAAATCCGAAAAATCTGCGCAATCTGCGTCATCCGCGATTCAGATTAATTGAAAACCATTCTTCTGACTACTGATGACTGACCGCTAATATCGCTAATATATTGAAAACTGAGTACTGATAACTAACAACCATTTACCAATGTTTGAACGAATACATTCGTTGTCCGAGGAATAACCCTAAAATTGCCCAGATACTCCCCATCACAAATTCGCCGAGCATTGTCCCAAAAAACAGAGGCAGTGTTCGGCGATACGCGCCAATCCCACCGTGCCGAATCAGTATAGACTTTATCAGCCAAGCCAGAAATACCGGAAACCAGAGCCTACCGAAATTCCAATTCCCCGCAAGCGGATAGGCGAGCGGGTGCAGCTGCCACCAGATAAACCGCAAACGCATAAACAGCGTCGTTAGCGTCAGAGAGATACCGAATCCGAAAAATCCCATGCGTCCCCAATCTGTGTCGTTTGGAAGCGTCAACCACCGTTGTAAGTCACTAAACGCCTCTTGTCCACGCCATGTCCCCAGACTTCCATGCAGATAACCCGCATGCAGGAACGCGATAAAACCGATAAATAGCCCGATAACTGTGGCACCCCACATCACCCAAAGGACTTGACGCGTGTTGATATGCCCTTTGTCCGCAAGTTTAAACCCTTCTAATTGATTCGGCATCGGTTGCGATCGGTAATTTCGGGTGAACCCATAGAGGAACGCAAACCCCGTCAATGTCGGCGCACCAATCTTTCTGGAACCAAAGATTGAGGTCAGGAAAAGCCCAGGACCGGCACGGTAAAAATCCATCGTCGGTGTGCCGAGTTCGGCGCGCATCCGAGTGAACGCCAAAACAAGTATGAAATGGATACTGAAGAATCCGAGCACGCCCCACCACGACATCCCCGCCTTCAAGCAAAACCCAAAAACGACTGCAATACTGAGCAACAGCCCAACAAACGCGCTGCGATACCCTATCGGCTCGCTTCTCGCGTCCAAATTCGTTTTCAACCCTAAAATATTACGGACAACCTGCCATAAATGCTTATGAGTTATCCAGAGAGCGAAGAAACAGAGTCCAAAGTACGCACCCAGCGATTGCATGTCAATATGTGGATAACCCGGTGTCTGGTTCAACCCTGTCATCGCACCGAAGACAAGCTGCACCTTCCAAAACAGATAAAACAACCAACAAGAGAGCGACAAATCCAACGGCATCAAGAAACCGATGCCGATAGCATACGGATTCAAATGAATAGGCGTTGATCCGATAGCACTCAGGGGTTTTTCCGTGAACAGCCGTCCAATGTCGTGCCGGATAGGGATCCCCGGAACAAACGGGAACAGAAAGTTAATACCGTTGAGCAAGTCAAGTCCAAATCCGATCGCAAAGCCTATCCAGAGCAACCGGTTCCGATAGAAACTCGCACCTGTTGTCATCTCAAAGGGAAGTAGGATGATGGGGTAGCTCAGTTTTTCGTGTTCAATCCACTGTTTGCGGAGGATGACGCTGAGCATCATCATAGAGAACGCGAGCGCGGAGAAGAAAACCAACCATGCCATTACAGGCGTAACCCACGCACGGATATGCTCCATTTCAAATAGGTTTGACGTGCCTTCGTAATAGCCGGTTAAAGCGCGCCGATTCATAACAGCAATCCAGTCTGGAATATATCGGAAAAAGAGGGATTGCCACTCATTCTCTGGCGTAGCGAACCATGAAGCATGCCCCAAGACGCACATTGTCGCCTGCAAAAGGTCATGACCACAGACAACGCACGCCAGTGTTACCATGAGATAAATCGTCAGCATCTCCGCTTGTGTGAGTTGCCACTTCGGGAGGTACCGTGATAAAGGGAGGTTGATAATCGCGACGAGGAAAAGCGTAAAAACGGCGTTGAAGATAATCGCCATTGTGGTGGGATATTGGGTCGTCCATACTGTCTCCGTCTGAACAACAAGGTAGATATTGAGCGGAAGCGACAGCAGCCCTATCAGGATAGCTCGCCATGTGATACTCTCAGTTGACAGGCGTGATGGTTTATCCATATCTGGGTTCTCGTTTCTTGATAGGACTTAAAAGGTCTGGTGAAAACCATAAAAAAATCGAGGTTCAAAAGCAGACGAAGATTCAACATCAAGTGGAAACGCTAATCCGATGCGAAAGATACTCGGACCACTTACCCGAGAAAAACTACCTCGCAAGCCGAATCCAACACTTTTCTTGGATTCACTGAGTTGAAAAGTGCGTTTCCCGTTCCAGATATAACCTGCATCGATGAAAGCAGTAGCACTTAAAACAAGCCCAACTTTAACAGAGCGTTTGATGAACGGTTTGACAATGAACGTAGCAACCGCTCCAAGCGCATCATCGATTTTACTGAAAAATGCCCCGCCACATAAGGTCCTGCTTTCAATGCGTATCAACATCATTTTTTCACCGTTAAATTGCTGTGGATCGTACCCGCGCAACCCGTTGTCCGACCCAAGGGTAACTTGGTCCTCGCCACTCCACCCAAACTGCATATCTGTTCTAAATTGTGCGACTAATGTCTGATGAAAATCGAAGAAACTGTTCTTACGAAATCCTTTGTCAACAGTATAGATGTCATCACCCGTGTTGAACACGTCTATATAGTACCATGAGGTCTGTAATTGAATCTTTGAACGCTCAATACGTGTTGTGAAGTTTGTAGCAAGGTCTATAAGGGTTGTACTCAATATCCGTCTGCCGCGTGTCCATGCTGAGATACCTATAAAACGTGCGTAAGATTCTGACTTGTCTGAACCGTATAATGGGGATGCATATCCGACTGAGAGAGCGTATTGTGAACCGGTAAAGAAATCTTCTTCTTGCCCCATCTTTCTATGGAATCGAGTTTTGTGGTAAGCGATGCTTTTCCGTCCAACGATGATGCCGACATTGCTGATGTCCCGATCCGATGGGGCTGCTTGAGATTCGCCGAAAGTTTCAAGGCGTACATACCTCGAACGCCGCGATTCTGCCAAAAGACCTATATAATTCTGTCGTTCCCGATCCCCGAAATAGCGGAGGATGCTGCCGGATACTGTTTGTAGATTTCCCTCGAAAATATCTGTTTTCACACCGTTCTCGTACCACCGTCTCGGATGGATTAATTCAGAGACCTTCAGACTCGCACTCCATCGGCTTTTCAAACTGTATTGTGGGCGTTCCAATGAGAAACTATATTGTGGGCGTTCCAAGAAGGATGTCCATGTGTTCCCTTCTAACCGCTGTGCAAACTCCCCATCAAACTTCCAATACGAATTGAGCAATCTCGGCATCTGATACCTACCGCGTATAAAATGCTGCGTTTCTTCCTCTCTCTCTATAACCCCTTCATAACGAAATTGTGTGAAGTGACCAGAACCCAGTAAATTGAAATCTGTACCTGCTATCAGAAACTTACCACCCTCAGGATTCACCAGCGGTAGCGGGTCAAATGCCCCTCTAAGTGACCAAAGATCTGTAATGTCAACGTGAAGCGTTACCGTTTCTGAACTCGCATTCCATTGTGGAACAATGTTCGCAGATCCGATATAAGACTTCTGTCGTAGAATCCGTTCACTTTCTATCTTATCCGCTTCTATATAGATATCTCCTTCCTGAAACAGTAATTCGCGGAGTATCACATTTTCTTTCGTATTTGTATTACCGGATACTGTAATTTCTCCTATGATACCCTCATCAATCTCAAACCCAAGGTAGACCCCATCCTCAAATCTCTTGACATAGTTTTGTGTTTCAACGATACGCGCGAACCGATAACCGTTCTCTTTATAAAAACGCAGAATCGCTTCAAAATCCCCCGTCAGAACGGTCTCATCATAAACACTCCAGACATCTGTCCGCATCAAGGCGCGAATTTGCTGTTCGGAGAACGAATCATTACCCCTGATTACGAGACTCCGTACAGTATTATTCACTTCATTTTCTAAAACCCCTTTTCGCGTCTGTAAAGCAGTAGCTGCCTCTGATGTTTCTATCACACTTTGTGGCGTTTCGTCAGCCGTTCCTGATAAAACTTCAACCTGTATGCCAATACTGAGTACCACAATTAAGCAGACAGTCCGAAACGGTGGACGAATGTTCCCAAAATTTGCCATTATGCTTCACCTACGGTCACTGCTTTTTCGCGATTTGAGAGGAAACTTTCCAAGAGCATGAGGCAGACAGTCAAAAGAAGCAATTCACCCCATATTTCCTTACCTTGTCTCTTAACGTTGTAAGCATCAGCTTCGACCGTTGTTCCTTCAGTTTCCGCATCCGCTGTTGTTCGCGCGCCGACCCGTGCAGCCGCCTGTTGGAGCGGAATCCGTGCTAAATCGGCTTCAGTCGCATCAACGTTAACAGCGAAGAAGTCGCGTTGAAGTCTGCCTTGCGTTTGAATCTCAACCTGATAGATACCAGGACGTTCTGTCCCTTGAAATCGCAGCGTCCCGTCCTCAGCAACCGGAACCACAGTACTATCGTCAATGTCAGAACCGTCGTTATGCAATGTATCAACAGTGTTTTTTAAACGAATAGTCGCTTTCCCGCCAGCACTCTGCGGATAACGCGCTGTATAGATGTCACCGATATGTCCACCCCATGCTAAAAGATTGCTGTTGGCTGTAGCCGTGTAAAGCACACTCTGTTGGAGCATCGGGAGAAAATAGGGATTAACAAACAGATCGTTTGTATAAGTTGTCGCGCGAGGCAGTGTGGCATCTGTGTCGGGCGTATTGCGCTGTTGTGCGAGCAGTCCGCAATTATAGAGCAGAACGGTACTTGTCCCTTGACCGCGTTCAATGAGAAAAGGGGTTTCATCGTCAAAATGTGCAATTACCGTCGATTCAGACGTAGGATTTAGGGCTACACCGCTGTGAAATTGTGGCGCGTATTGTATCGAAAATCCTTCACTGGGGAAAATATCGAAAATAGGGTGCGTCTCTTGATACGTACGAATCTGTCGCGGGGGTGTCCATGTGAGGGTTCTACCCAGTTGGGCAGGTAACCACGTATCGCTAAATTGGTTGTAGTCATCTGTATCGCTGTGCCCGCTCACAAATGCAATAACACTCTTTCCGTGACGGATAAATTTTTGAATCTGTGCATCAATCTGACCGGTAATCTTCGGGACATCCGAAAGGATAACAACATCATAGTCTTCCAGCGGAAAGGTCTCAAATTCAGCAGGCGTGCATTGCGTCGGTAGAATCATTGTATCGGCTGTCGGTGATTGACGGGCGTTAAGAAAATCTCTTTGCTGATTGCTGACGGAAACCGATGGCTGAGGGCTATTTTTATGTGGATTTAGTGCTAACGCCAAATATTCCGTCTGTTCTCCGACACAAAGCACACGCACTTCACCGATGATATTCAAGGCGAAATAACGCCGATTGTCAATGGTGAGTCGATCTTCGGTGAGCATAAAATAACCGGTATGCGTGCCGGGTGTAGAAAAGTTATATGTTAAAGTTGTATTTAGTGATTCGTTAGCTGCTGCAGAAAAACTCACAGTTTTTTGTTTCTCTCCTCCAATAAATAGTGTTAGCATATTCCGTGCCAAAGGGGCTATCGAATGGTTCACAGTCGTCACATTCAATTGGAGCGGTAGATTTACGCCTATCAGTTGGTTGGAGGCACGAATTTCTTCAATATTTGTGTTATGTGCTTCGCCTTCGGTAACAGGCATCAGCGCAACACGCGCACCAGAACGATTCAGGAGCCGCCCCCAGTTTTTCCATCCGTTCTCGGCGAAGTCCGAGATGAGATAGAGCTCCTTGTTCAATTGTTCTGATTCGGCGAGAATTTCGTGCGCAAGTTCAAGACTCGGCTGAACGTTTGTGGCACGATAAGAGACTTCCGCAGCGTTGACCGCTGCCCTAACGCTTTCAAGGTCGGGAGTGAGTTGTCGGAAAATAGGATTCGGAATATCCGACATTAAAATAAGTGCGGCACTGTCACCGTGCCGCAGCGTGTCAAGAATATCAATTGCTAAGGTCTTCGCTTTCTCAAATCTGATGCCATCAACATCTTGGTACGCCATGCTATAGGAGTTATCCAAAACAACAACTAAATCAGTTTTCGCACGTACGGAAGCAACAGGCAGCCCAAGCGTCAAAAACGGACGTGCCAATGCAAGCACAATCAGCGCAACGATTGCCATCCGCAAAAGCAAAATGAGAAGCTGCCTGAGCTGGAATCGCCGAGCGTTTTCACGATGTGCCGCTATCAGGAACATCAGACTACTAAAATCAATTGTCACAACGCGACGACGGTTCCAGAGATGGATAATCAGTGGGATACCAGCGGCGAGGAGTCCAAAAAGAAATAGTGGGTTGAGAAATGCCATCAGTAGTTATCAGTTTGCCTCGCAGTGAGAATAGTTAAGAGAATCGTCAGAGGAATAGTTTATGACTATTCAACGATGGCAATTTCGAGTTGATTGAGTGTACGGAAAACGCCTTCAGCGAATCCTATCAGGTTATCCGATTCCAAGATGCTGCCGCCGAGCTGTATGTGATTCGCATCGGCGATATTTTGCCCCAACGATGGATCCATCTGCACCCATCTACCGACGTAGACTTCAGGCCAAAAATGATAGTAAAAGGCATCTTTCACAAATACAACACCAGAACAGATGCGTGCCGGAATGCCAACGGCGCGTGCCAGCGCAATAAAAAGCACGGTGTGTTCCGTGCAATCCCCAGAGAGTGTCTCCAGTACGGTTAATGAAGAACCAAAGCCACCGCTCATTTTTTTATCCGTAATGGATGTATACACCCATTCGCATAACTTTTCTGCCGCACGCCATGAATTAACTTC
>JAAXHI010000112.1 GCA_012270875.1 Candidatus Poribacteria bacterium
TAAGATGATTGGATCATAGACTGCGTCCCCGACATCGTTAAAAGAGAATGGACCGAGGATGGTGTCAAAATCTCGAATCTCTGCAAGCGCAGCAGCAATCGCCTTTGGCTCGGTTGATTGCGCGTCTGCTATTCCTTTGGCGAGAATATGCACAGCAGCGTAAAATTGCGCTGCCCAAATATTCGGTTCAATTCCGTACTTCGTGCGATAGTTCTGAACAAAGGCTTGATTGCCGGGTGTATCTGCTATGCTATTCCAACTCGTGAAAGTGATCGTTCCTTCGGCAGCATCTCCTGCAGCTGCCACTGAACCTCTGGACAGCGAGAGGTTCACAATGAACGGAATATCAGCAGGCACACCGAGTGCACGTCCTTGAATCAGAATGTCGGCAATGTCCGCGGCTGTAGATGAGATAAAAATAGCATCTGGATTCAGTGCCTTGATACGAGTAAATTGGGCAGACAGGTCGGCTTCCTCGGTTTGGAAACTTTCTGATATGAGAATCTGAACACCGTTATCAGTAAGCGCTTTCCTCAATTCCGCATCACTGGTCTGGGAAAAGAGATCCGCGTTATCAAAGAGCGTCGCCACTTTTTGGTACCCGAGTTTCGCTTGTGTCACCCTGATGCCTTTCGGAATAACTACATCCGTGGTGAGATTGGTGCGGAAAACAAAATCGCTAATTGCGCTTAATCCAGAGGCGGCTGAGGTAGGACTGATCGCCACGACCTGATTCTGTTCCGCAATCGAAAAAGTTTCTGGGACCTGACTTGAGGATGCTGGACCGAGGATTACAGGAACTTGGTCTTGATGAATCAGTTTGTTAAAGGCTTCAACCGCGCCTTCTATGGTACTCCGATCGTCTTCTGTGATAACTCTGATTTTCACACCGTTGTCTTGCGAGTTGTTAACTTCTTCGACGGCGAGTTCAATGCTGTATGCTATTGTGGTGTCTATCGAACTGAATCGTCCTGTGATAGGGTAGACAACACCGACTAAAATCTCTCCTTCAATCGCTGCCATCTGCGGTGTGGTAGGTTGGACAATCTGCTGAACCCGTTCACAGCCAACAAAACTCGCTATTAGAACAGGAGCAGCCAATACAAACGCAAAAACTATGATTTTTCTGATGATTACGTTGAATTTCTTCACTATAAGATACACCTTCTCCTTTTTTGGATATAATAGAAGCTACCTTGTTTTTGTCCAATAAGTGTGGGAAACCATATCATCTCTGATGAGACACAAACCCACACAGGCATTGAGAAAACAACACCTTAAAAGGTCTCAAAGAACTTCTATACACCTTTGAGACGAAAAGGAAACCAAAACAGCGATTTTTATTACTTTTCCCAGTACGAAAGCTGTCTTAAAAAAGTTAATGCCCAGTGATGATAAGGGTTTCAAAGGTAAGGTGTTGTGATTTGAGACCTTTTGACCCCTCTTGAAAGCAGATGAGCACTGGGATTGATAGCGTTTCATTGATCAACTGGATCCTTATGTATTTGGACAAAAACAAGGAAGCTATTAGTCCCTCTTATAGACAGATGAACGATGCTGAATTCGGGAGACTTCAATTGTCCGCTTCTCTTTATCATAAGTATAGATAGCTCGATAGTTTCCGCAAGGTAATTTGAATTTCCCTTTGTATGGACCCTTCAGTGCTTGGTGGGAGTATTTATCACAATTTTCACATAGTCGCTCAAGTTTACTGAGAACTTGCCTTTGAATTCTGGCATCCAAACGTTGTAAATCCCGTTCAGCATTTCGAGTCAGTATCAATTCATACATTTCAACTTAATCCCTAACTCCTTGGCAACCTCCTCGAGCGTAAACATTTTGCCCCCAGACTTGATATACTCGTCTTCACGTTTGAGTTCTTCAATGAATTCTGACCGCAATTCCAATCCATCGTCAGGGTCGTAATTGTAATCTTCAAGGAACAATTCCAATTCCAAATAACAGACGAAAAACTCGTAGAATTCAACCTGTAGACGCTCTGTTATTTCAATAGATTCTTCCGTTTCCATCAACTTAACGAGACGGTTTCGCGATACGAAAAGTTGCCAATTTACGAGGGTGTGCATCAACCTTTGAAATTCATCAGCCGATAACTCTGTTACCTTTATCTGTGGCATGGGATCACCATGTATAGATAAGCCCATCCGCCGCGCCTCACGTCCAAGCGGTGAGCTTTTACGCCGAGTTTCAACTGTTGACACACGGTGCTTCAAGTGTGAAAATGCGTTGTTTCTACTTATATCCTTAAGGACAAAGTCCTCATACGCCTCCAAGTCCAAAGCGAGCACGTAGTAACCGTTAAAGAACTCACGAAATTCTTCTTCAAGTTCATTGTGAGGAGTATCCTTTGCAAGCAGCACTATGAGGCGTTCACGCGACGCGAATATATCTTCGTTGACAATAGACACAACCCAGTCGCGGAACTGTTGAGAGGTTATTTTTGTAATATTTGGTGTCATTGATTCACCTTTATCTCGGATGCAATGTTAAATTATGTATAATTTAACCCAAGTTGCTACTAACAGATTTTGCACACTTCGGAAAGGTTTTTTGCCCTTTCCTCATCTCAGAGGGTGATATATCTATAGAAAATAGCGTATTTGTGCGATTGCACTCCAGTGGAGTGCTATGTGCATAAAACGGTGGCAACTTGCGTTAATTCTAATAAGCGAAGCATCAGGCTACTCCTAATTATTGACTTTTGTCCCTTGAAGTATTTTCTGTTGAAGATTTTTGTCGTGTAGCATCGCCGTTAGTTTCTTCTTGTGGTTCACGCTTTTCGGGTGGCACATAATACGAAACAACTTTCATGCCTTTCCGTCGGCATTCTTCTTGGACTTTTCGCAAATGCGCGGAGAGTTCTTCAACGGAATTGAATTGGGCGGCGAACTCCTCTTTCATTCGGTAGCACTCTTCAAGGATAGGATCGGTATAGTTTTCAAAATCTTCTTCCTTCATCTGAAATTCCCCTATTAATTCTGCAGGTGTGCAGATAGTTGTCGGTTCAAACCCCGTCCTATAATGTATCGCAAAATATCGTAGGTTTCAAGAAACAATTGATACAATAGGGCTTACACAACGCGCAATAATGCACGTCGCATTTGGGCAAGTACACCGCAAAATTGCGCTACTACGAACCGGATCGCTTTTGAGAAACACGCGTATTTCCGAAGTGTATTTGTTTTTAGTTCGCCTATTTGCGTAAATCCTATACAATTTAAGCGGTCTCTGGCGCGTCAAGCACGGCATCCAGTTGATCCATCACTTTGTGGAACGCTTCAATGTATAACCACATCAACTCGAAATCGTTGGGTGGGTTGACATCGAAGACATAACAGTGCGAATCCATGAACTCGACGGCTTTGGGGTAGTCTTCTGTTTTGTATTCAACTGTTGAACCGTTACATCGCCACGGACAGCCTGCGCCGTAACCGACTCGGTTCTGGAAGATCTCTTGAGACGGCACGGGTAACCGCTGCCACTGCCCCGTCGGCACACCTTCAGCGCGAAGTGCTTTCTGCACTTTCTCACGCAGGGTCCGAGCAGAAATATCTAACCCCAACGCCTCTGGATTAAAACCGATGACGTAGTTGTAGTACACCGGTTCGCATCCCTCCGGTGTAAAAGGCGTTTCAATGCCATCAATTTCGCTGAGATGCATCGTGAGATAGTTGCAATTTTCGATGCGCAGCGCGTTGTTCGCATCAAGCCGTTTGAGTTGACTCCGTATGAACGCCTGACTGAACATATCGCCGCGATACATCCATCCGAGTCCGTAAGCGTTATACTCCTGTTCCTCACGTTCCCGTCCCGGCACGACAATCTCCCCGAAGTATTGCAGTAACGCCGCGCGTTTGTAAATTTCCTCATCGTCTGTTGTGAACAGACCGCCTTGGCAACCGCTGCTCAGCGTCTTTGATGCCTGCGTGCTGTATCCCGCCGCGTCGCCAAATGAACCGCAAAGCTTGCCGTTATAGCGTGCCCCGTGTGCTTGCGCAACATCTTCAATGACTTTCAAATTGTGCTTTTGGGCAATCGCGAGAATCGGATCCATATCGGCAGGCATACCGTGAATATGTACCGGCAGAATCGCGCGCGTTCTCTCGGTAATCTTTGCCTCAATCGCGTTCGGATCCATACAATAGGTTACTGGGTCAATATCGACGAAAACGGGGATACCGTTGTGATGGAGAACGGCTGCTGCGGTTGCCCAGAAAGTGAAGGCGGGAATGATAACCTCGTCACCCGGTTCAATGCCGACCCCTGCGACACAGAGATGCAGTGCAGCGGTACCGCTGTTAACAGGGATACAGTAGCGAACCCCCATGTATTCCGCCCACTCGTTTGCGAGACCTTCGGATTGGATGCGTTGTTGTTCGGTAATTCTGTCGGAAGCGATGACTTCGGCAATCGCGTCTCTGTCAGATTCAGTAACCTGTGGCCACGGTTGAATCAATCCATCGGGGATAGTCCGTTTGCCGCCGTGTATTGCGAGTTTCCCTGCCATGAGCGTGCTCCTTAAGCCTCTGAAAAACGGGAGGCGTTTATTTACGTCGCAGTGGAGAATAGCAGTTAGCAACCAGGGGGTTCGCTACGCTCACTCTCAGGTGTCAGTTCAAAAGGTTTCTGATTCAGTCAAACAACTGATGACCTAAAGTGCAACGAGCAGCAGTGCTTTATAGATGCGCTATCGCTTTTGGGATTCGCTTTAAAACCTCGTCTCTACCGAGCAGTACAACAATATCGAAGAGACTCGGTCCGAACGATGTCCCCGTCAGTGCGATTCGCAATGCCTGCATCGCTGCGACGCGTTTGATATCGTTCTCATCCGTGTATTTCCAAATTGCCGTTTCAACTGTTTCTATGTCAAATGAAGGTACTTCTTCCAAAATCTGTAAAAGGTTCGTTAGAATCTCAGAAGTTTTCGCTCTCTTTTCTTCTGAACCGCCCCACCATTTCTTGGCTGCTTTCTGTTCGTACTCAAATTCATCGGTAAAGAAATAACGGGTTTGCGGAATGATGTCCTGAAATGTTGTGAGGCGTTCACCGACCGCTTCCACAATACTTTCCAACCAGTCGCGTTTCTCCGTCGAATTGATCAAGCCTTCTTCCTGCCAGAACGGGATCACTGCGTCTGTGCGTGCGGAAACACTGAGTTGATTTATGTAATGGGAGTTGAGCCATTCAAGTTTCTTAATATCAAAGACGCTACCGCTTTTGCCGACCCGTGCGAGATCGAACTTTTCTATGAGTTCATCAACGGAGAAGATCTCCTGTTTGTCGTCGTAAGACCAACCGAGCCGGACAACGAAGTTCAGTACGGCTTCGGGTAAATATCCCTGCTCACGGTAGCGGTTCACAGCAACGAGATCGCCGTGATGACGTTTGCTCATTTTCCTGCCACCACTATCCAATACCAGCGGAATATGCGCAAATTGTGGGACCTCTAAACCGAGTGCATTCGCAATCGCAATCTGCTTCGGTGTATTGTTGAGGTGCTCCGTCCCTCGAATGACGTGCGTTATCTGCATCTCCGCATCGTCGATAATCGAAGTGAGGTTATAGTTCGGCATCCCGTTTGAACGGACAATCACTTCATCCTCTAATGTATCGGGATCGATACTGCGTGAACCGAGCACGATGTCCTCAACAAGGATCGGTGTGTCCGGCATCTTTATGCGAACGGTCGGTTTTCTGCCCTCGGCGACAAAACGCGCTACGGCTTCAGGTGTCAAATCTCGGTGTCTTCTGTCGTAGGAACGGGTCTGCTTATTAGCATGAGCCTGTGCGCGGATCTCTTCAAGTTCTTCAGGAGTGCAATAGCAATGGTAGGCATTGCCACTTTCAAGCAGTTGTTCGACGTAACCGTCGTAGACCTTCCTCCGCTCCGACTGGACATACTGCTCATCCCAATTGATGCCCAACCATTTCAACGCATCGTAAATCTCGTGCATGGATTCATCAGTAGAACGCGCCGTGTCCGTATCGTCAATACGGAGGATGAACGTGCCGTTGTGGTGTTTTGCAAACAACCAATTGAAGAGTGCCGTTCGCGCGCCACCGATATGTAAGTAACCGGTCGGTGACGGTGCCATCCGAACCCGGATTTGATCTTTCACAGCGGAAACCGATGTCCCGCCTGATGTATCGTTCATTTCTGCCCCTTCTGGATTTTTGCCCAAGTATCTCTTAGCGGTACAGTGCGATTGAAGACCAATTTCTCTGGTGTTGTATCAGCATCAACGCAGAAATAACCCATCCGTAGGAATTGGTACCGACTTTCAGGCGGTGCGTCAACGAGACTCGGTTCAACTTTACAATTGTTGAGCGTCTCTAAGGAGTTCGGATTAAGGAATTGTATCCAGTCTTCGCCTTCTATCCCGCTTTCGGGTTCGCGTTCCGTAAAGAGTGCCTCGTAGAGACGGACTTCGGCATCAACGGCGTGTTCAGCGGAGACCCAATGCAATGTGCCTCTCACCTTGCGTCCATCTTCAGACCAACCACCCCGTGTTTCTGGGTCGTATGTGCAATGAATCTCAACGATTTCGCCTGTGTTTTCATCTTTGACGACCCGTTCACATTGGATATAGTAGGCGTGTTTCAGTCGGACTTCCCGTCCGGGTGCCAATCTAAAGAATTTCCGAGGTGGATCTTCCATAAAATCTTCGCGTTCGATGTAAATCTCGCGTGAAAACGGGACTTTCCGTGTGCCTGCATTTTCATCTTCTGGATTGTTTTCGGCATCAAACATCTCGACCTGATCCTCTGGGTAGTTATTGATAATAACCTTAACCGGATCAAGAACAGCCATAACGCGCGGTGCGCGTCGGTTCAGATCATCACGGAGCGAATACTCAAGTTGCCCCATCTCAATGAGATTGTCAGCCTTTGAAACACCGATGCGATTGCAAAAATCTCGGATAGCCTCGGGTGTATAGCCGCGTCGGCGCATACCTGCGAGCGTCGGCATTCTTGGATCATCCCAACCGCTAACATGTCCGCCTTCTACCAAGACCCGAAGTTTCCGTTTGCCGAGTATAGTATAGGTGAGATTCAACCGCGCGAATTCAATCTGCCGAGGTCGATAGATTTCCAACTCTTCTAAAAACCAGTCGTAGAGGGGACGGTGATCCTCAAATTGGACATCACATAACGAATGCGTTATCCCCTCAATTGAATCGGATTGCCCGTGCGTAAAATCGTAAGTTGGATAGATGCACCAGTTGTCGCCGTGGCGATGGTGGTGTGCCCGTAAGATGCGATACATCACCGGATCTCGCATATTTAAATTTGGGCTTGACATATCAATTTTTGCTCGAAGTGTGCGGGAACCGTCAGGAAACTCACCGCTACGCATCCCTTGGAACAACGTCAGATTCTCTTCAACTGCCCGGTCTCGATAAGGACTGTTTGTTCCAGGTTCGACCAAGGTGCCACGATAAGTTCGCATCTCTTCTGGTGTCAGATCACAGACGTAAGCCTTTTCTTTCTCTATGAGTTTAACTGCGTATTCGTAGAGCGTCTCAAAATAGTCTGAGGCGTGGTATTCACGATCTTTCCAGTCGAATCCGAGCCAGTGGACATCGCGCTTGATTGCTTCTACGTATTCGCTCTCTTCTGTGATGGGGTTGCTATCGTCAAACCTTAAATTGTAAAGTCCGTCATAATCTTCGGCGGTGCCGAAACTGATACAAATAGCCTTGGCGTGTCCGATATGCAGGTAGCCACTCGGTTCTGGTGGGAACCGGGTATGCACCCTACCCTCATATCTGTTTGTCTTGAGGTCTTTCTCAATTTCTTGACGGATAAAGTTTGTATCGGAGGCGTTGTTAACGTTTTCGTTTGAATGGTGATCTGAATGCTTCATATTTTATTTTACCGATCAATGTATCTGTCCTGTCTTGGGCATATTACAGAAACTTCCGCGCTTAGAAAGCGGTATGGCTAAAGGGGTTGGAACATCTCATAATATATTATACCAGCAAAACATGGTAAAGTCAAGATTCATCATTATCGCAACGACTCAGCCATCGGTTGCCTACACACTTATCTATGGAACTGCGGCAAAGAGAGAATGCGCGTTGTCTATCACTGCCTTAAAATACATCGCGACTGCATAAAAAATGAGCAGATACACATCACACAAAAGTTGCGCTCTTGTTATAGTGCAGGGGTTGCCAGCGGATAACAATTATTGTTAGGTAGCATACAATTTTCGCTTGTTGGCGGTAGGAGAGAGAACTACGACGGAGATTCAACTATAGTTTATGAGAAAAAGTGAAGACAAATCCGCTGTCTACTAACTAAGTGTTACCTATACTTTAGGCGTATCTGTCAGGCGTTTTGACACAAGTACTATGTTTTTTAAAGTTTTGGCACGAAACTTGCTTAACTGTAAATAAAAAGGAATAAATAACGGTATTTTTAATTTTTTTGGGAAAAAATGTAACTATTTTCTGAAGGTATCCGTTTAAACGTAGTGTTGTTAGAAATATTATAGTAGATCCCGAAAATAAGT
>JAAXHI010000099.1 GCA_012270875.1 Candidatus Poribacteria bacterium
CTAATTACAGGATTTACTATAAACAAAAACCCGTTGATTGACGGTTTCCCAACGCACATCAAAAAAGGATAACTATGAATCACCACATAAAAACGAAACTCCCCTTGTTCCTATGTCTAATGATCTGCTTCACAGGATATGCCATCGCACAAGAGAGTCCCGAAATACCGATCGCAAATTACACCTTCGAGACCATCGAAGTCCCCGGTGTCGATTTTCTGGAAGTAGCCGCAAGTAACGACTTCGGAGACTACGCAGGCAACACACTGAGTGCTGATGGCGAAAAAGAGGTCGCTTTTACGCTCATTGATGGGGTTTTTACAACGTACGATTTCCCCAACTCACAGAAAACAGATTTCTATGCGCTAAGTCATAATGGTGTCGCCGCGGGACACTACAAAGATAGCGAAGGACTTTACCACGGTGTCGTCTTGGAAAATGGCGAACTCCGCCAATACGATTTTCCGGGCGCAGTCCAAACCTTTATCTATGGGATTAGTGACGAAACAGGAGCACTGAGCGGGAACATCGTAGATGAAGCAGGAATCACACACGCCTTCTCAGGGGAGCTGATAATTACGTTCCCCGGATCCGTAGCAACTTATGGAGACTTTGTCAACGCCGCGGGTGCCGTCGTCGGCAGCTACACGGATGCCGATGGTATGCCTCACGGGTACGTCCGCAACCCTGACGGCAGTTTTACCACGCTTGATCTCCCAACAAGTCCGAACCTTCAATACCTGTTTGTCAACACGATCACCGATGTCGGGCTTATCGGCTTCAGAGCCAAAGCTGTAGACGATATTCTGCGATCCTATATCATTCTGCCCAGTGGTACCCTCTACGAAGTGCAACGTCCAGGCAGTGTTATCACTGTCGTCCGAAATGTTAATCAGGATGGCAGTATTATCGGTTTTTACGACACAGCGGACGGGCGGAGATACGGATTCATCGGTAGACCGAACCCACAAGCAAACGGTGAAGATTTCGGCACGATTTTCTCCGCGCACCTCTCTAAAGGTTTGAACATGCTATCTATGCCGTTGAAACCGACGGTCCATACGACAGCACGCTCGCTCGCAGTCAAAACAGGCGCGACAACCGTCATTACGCTTGATGCCGAAAAGCAGCGGTTTGTCGCATGGACACCAAACGCACCCGACGACGGGTTCCCAATTGAAGGCGCAAAAGGGTACATCGTTAATCTACCACAACCACGCGCAATCGTCTTCACTGGAACAGCGTGGACGAATCAGACACAAGTGCCAACAGCACCGGCTCTTACCCCCATGATAAGGGGGGATAGGGGGGTTGTACAGGAAGCGTGGGCATTCGTCGTCAGCGGACATTTAGAAGGTATCCAGCAGCTTGACGGTTATCTGGTCACAGTCCGAAACCACCGGACGAACACCGTCATGACATCTCAAGTTCGCGATAATTATTTCGCCGCTGCCACCGTCAACCTCAACTACCGTAGCGTCGTTGAACCCGGTGACACGCTGGAACTGGTCGTCACCGATACCCAAGGCAACATCGTCTCAGAAAAATTCAACTTCACGGTGGATGCTGCCAATCTCGCAAACGCAGTGCTATCGGTTCGGCTTACCGACATCGGCACCCCGAAACAGAGTCTTCTATTACAGAACTATCCGAACCCCTTTAATCCTGAAACGTGGATACCCTTTCAACTTTCCGAAGACAGTCCGGTATCAGTCGCCATTTACGATACAACAGGTAAGTTGATGCGTACACTCTCGCTCGGCTACCGATCAGCAGGTTTCTATCAGAACCGAGAGCGCGCCGCCTATTGGGACGGACGGAACGCGTTAGGTGAACCCGTAGCAAGCGGGGTCTATTTCTACCAGTTAGTAACGCCATCTTTCCAGCAAACAAGACGCATGCTTATTTTAAAATAGCATCCATAGAACCCGTATGCACACCCTTGCAGGCGGGGTTTGATGAAGTTTAACAAATAAATTGGGTAATTTACTCCAGGCCCGGTAGGTGCGGTTTTGCGGTGTACGCACCCAAATGCGATCTGCATTCCTAACCGCACCGGGTCCGACAAGCCCGGTAGGTGCGGTTTCCTAACCGCACCGGGTCCGACAAGAAAAATGAAATTACCCGATTAAATTCTTAATCTTCATGTAACCCCGCCAACTGACAGCCGACAGCCGACGGCTAACGGCTATTAACAATGAGCTATCTCTGTGCCAAATGCAATAAAACCTACGAAATATCGCCGTTGCGCTATAAGTGCGATTGCGGCAACGCGCTAAACCTCATCAAGGATTCGCGCGTCTTGCCGAACGCACAGGTCCCAGCAGCGATGTCGCTCTGGCGGTATCGAGAGGCACTGCCAATTGACGCGGATACAGATATTGTCACCCTCGGTGAAGGCATGACACCACTTGTGCCGATTGATGTTGATACACCGGAACACTTCGTAAAATTGGACTATCTCTGTCCAACAGGCTCATATAAAGACAGAGGCGCGTCCGTCTTACTCACACATCTTAAAGCACTTGGGGTTAAGGAAATTGTTGAAGATTCGTCAGGGAACGCAGGTGCCGCAATAGCCGCTTATAGCGCAAGAGCAGGCATCCGCTGCACCATCTACTGTCCTGAGTCTACCTCGCAAGGGAAATTAAAACAGATTTCCGCTTACGGTGCCGAGTTAAAATTGGTCCCCGGAAACCGCATGGCGACAACGGAGGCTGTGAAACTCGCGGCAGAAACCACCTGCTATGCCTCCCACAATTGGCACCCTTTTTTCTTGGAAGGCACAAAAACGCTGGCACATGAAATCGTTGAGCAACTCGGTTGGCGCGCACCCACACACGTTATCTGTCCCGTCGGATTTGGGAGTATCTATTTAGGACTCTTTATCGGTTTCCGCGAATTACAGACCCAAGGGATTATCGTAAACATACCGCGCCTACTCGGCGTTCAACCTGATGTCTGTTGCCCGATCTACAATGCGGACGTTAATAAAACAGAAGCCGTCTCAAGAATGCCACAAACCGGTAAAACGCTCGCCGAAGGAATTACCGCCGAACTCCCCATCCGAGGGCAGATGATTTTGGAAGCGATCCGTGCCACAAACGGCGCATTTACGACTGTTGATGATACAGACATAAAAACAGGATTCGCGATTCTCGCAGCCAAAGGCATGTACGTCGAACCCACTTCGGCTGTAGTTATCAAAGCATATCAAAAGTTCCAGCAGGCAGGCATCATAACATCAGGAGACCAAGTAGTGTCAATCCTCACAGGTATCGGCTTAAAAGCAAGCAGTATCCCGTAGCAACACAGGATCATTAAAAAACACAGCAATGGTTCAAGAAAACAGATCTTACCTCACACGGTTAGCGATAGTAGGCACGCTTATTCTGCTATCTATTTTGGTCATTAGCGCGCTGCGCAGTATTGAACACCCATTCTCCTACAGCAATGCTGCCACCAGCAAGTCGCGAGAGACGCTCCCCGACACCGTTATACGGCGCGATGAAATTGATCGCAAACGGTGGCCACAAGGGTTTCGACTCCATCGCTATTGGTGGACTGGCGGCGCTGCCGTTTATATAGCAGAAATGGATCGCACAGCGAAAAATCTCCAATTCGATGCCAAACTCGCCAATGATCGGATCATAGGACGCGAAACCGTTACAGACGTTACCCGGCGACGCATAAGAAAAAATGTCCTACCCCTCGCTGGCGTTAACGGAAGTTTCGGCATCCGAGGCGACTCCTATGGACGCGGGGGGATGACTTTTAATCTACACATTCAAAACGGTGAACTTATCAGTATCCCCGTAGCACATGATAGATGGGGATATTCGCCACCATCACCATGGGGCGAGACGAGTTTCGGCGTAACGCCTGAAGGTGAATTCCTCTTGGAGAGAGTACAACTCAACGGAGAACTCCATCTTGACAACAGAAACGCCGATACACTTCCGATTGATGCCATCAACCAAATCTGTGGCTCGCCGTCTTCCGTTGTGCTTTTCACACCACGCTTCGGACCCAGGACCCTGACGCGCCGATGCTACGAGTTCACGCTCAAGAAACTCAAACTCCCAATCACCGGAAAATACTCGAGCCGATTCATTGTTACTGCGGTCAACCCACGCGGCAACAGCGTTATCCCATCGGATGGTGTCGTCATTGCAATAGAATCGCGCTTAGCGCGCAATTGGACCAAAAAAATCACAAAATCTACAAAAGGCACCTTGGAGATCGCGCTGACACCTACAAAATGGCAACGCGTTCAACAAGGGATTGGTGGAAATCTAAGGCTCGTGAGAAACGGTAAAATTGAACCCGAATTAATTAAGTTCGGAAAATCTCGAGGCCGCAGCGCATTCGCACATAGCAACGGCGCCTCGCGCCACCCCCGCAGCGCATTAGGGTTCAACGACGACAAACTCTTCCTCATCGCTATCGACGGTAGACAACACGGATATAGCATGGGGATGACACTCTACGATATGGGAAAATTTTTCAGTGAACTCGGTATCAAACACGCTATCAACTTCGACGGTGGAAGCTCCTCAACGCTCTGGGCATTAGGCGGTGTTGTGAACAGACCCGCTCACGGCTACGAGCGCCGTATCTTCAACGTCGCGATGATTCGCGCAAAAAAGAAATAGATATGAAACCACACCACCTCCTGCTATCTACGCTGTTAATACTCGCATGTTCAAATAGAAATACCCCGCAGGCAGTCTGCGAGGATTTTATCTATAACTACTACCAGCGCGCAGACCAAACCGCTGCTCTACAACTCAGCCACGGTCTCGCCGCAGAAAAATTGACAGATGAAATCGCACGCGTCAGTGAAGTACGAACACCAGGGCAACAGATGGACGAAATGCCGAAAATTGAATACGAACTTACCGGTAAAGAAGAAGATTCAGCACACGTACTCTTCAACTACAAACTCTCTATCGAAATCCGTGGCGCAACAACGCATACCCGAAAGGTCGTGATCCAGACCGAAGAAATTGATGGACACTGGAAAGTCGTCAACTTCGACGAATATTAAAGTGTTAATCAAAACCGAAAACTATAGTGAGACCTAAAAATAAATTCACATCTTCGTAGCATAAACTTCCAGTTTGTGCATGGACATCTTCGTAGCATAAACTTCCAGTTTGTGCCAGTCTGAATGCCTGTTATAGGCATTCAGACTGTTTGAGAATATCCAAAAAAAGTCCACGTAGAAGGGTTTTTGTTGGGATGTTTCTTCAGGTCTACGGAATTGAACATCAAAGTCCAGACCCACCCTACCGAACCGCAAGGAAATTAAAAAAAATGAAAACTGGAAAAGTCGCTGTCTTTACAGAACCACAAATCCCCATGGAATTTCGGGAATATCCGATCCCATCCGTCACACCTGACGACATGCTCCTGCGAATCCGTATGGCGAATATCTGCGGCTCCGATCTACATTTCTGGCGCGGACACGGACCCAAAATCGAAAGCGGGATCCCGCAAGTGTTGGGACACGAAATGATCGGCACAATCGAAGCCATGGGACGGAACATCAAAACGGATAGCATCGGACAACGGCTTACCGAAGGCGACCGGATCGCTTACTCTTATTTCAAACCGTGCCAACACTGCTGGATGTGCCTCAACGGAAAACCGGGATGCCCCAACCGCTACAGAGATTGGCTCGGTGTCTCCAGTGAACAGCCTCCCCACTTCCACGGTGCCTACGGCGAATACTACTACATGAAACCCGGACATTGGGTGTTCAAAGTCCCTGACGAACTCTCAGACGCACTCGTATCACCTATCAATTGTGCCTTATCCGAAGTCATTTACGGACTCAACCAGATCGGGATCACCCTCGGCGATACCGTCGTCATCCAAGGTGCCGGTGGACTCGGACTCTACGCAACAGCCGTCGCACGCGAGATGGGTGCCGGTAAAATTATCGTTCTCGATCGGTTGCCCGCACGACTCGCGCTCGCACGCGAGTTCGGAGCAGATGAGACGCTCAACGTTGACGAAATTGACATGGACGCACGGGTTGGATACGTACTTGACCAGACAAGTGGCATCGGCGCGGACCTCGTCGCCGAGTTTGTCGGTTCACCACGTGTCCTCGCTGAAGGTGTAGAGATGCTCCGTTGGGGCGGACGCTACCTCTGGATCGGAAACATTAACCTCGGCTTCCCGACAGAGATTGACCCGGGTAACATCGTCCGCTGTAGTAAAGCCATTCGCGGTGTCATCGTCTATGAACCGTGGGTGATTCCGCGGGCACTTGACTTCCTAATGCGCACACGCGACAGGTATCCGTTCCACAAAATCATCTCCGACACTTTCCCGTTCAGCGACATTAACGAAGCCTTCTCCTACGCAGACACAGGCTCAGCCATCCGAATCGGATTGGAATTTGACGAGGTTGATTAAGTTGGCACTATGGAATTAGAAATATATCAAGACCGAAATGGAAATGCACCTTTTTTACAATGGCTCTCTGCTATTAGGGATAAAGTAACAGCAGCGAGAATTCGTGGTCGCCTCAGAAGGATTGAAGAGAGTGGAAACTTAGGCGATCATCGGTCAGTAGGTGATAGTGTATTTGAACTGCGACTACAGTTTGGATCAGGTTACCGAATTTACTTCGGAAAAATAGGGAATAACACTATTTTACTATTACGCGGTGGCGATAAAGGTTCACAAAGGCAAGATATTACGAAAGCAAAAGTAAATTGGAAAGAACATAATTCCAGGGAGTTAGCAAATGCGTAACTATAGAAAATTCAAAGACTATCACATTGAACAACTACGTGATCCAGAGGACGCAAAAATATACCTTTCTGTCGCGATTGAGGATTATGAAAAAGATGAGGACATAGAGGCGTTTTTACTCGCGGTCAGAGACGTAGCAGAGGCGCAGGGAGGTATATCTAAATTAGCTGAACGTCTCAGCCTTACCGATGAAGGGCTTAACAAAGTCCTTTCCCAAAATGGCAATCCGCAACTCAATACGATACGCGAAATACTACATGAGTTAGGATTTAAATTTTCGATAGAAGCCCGGGAAAGCCAATCACAAGCAGTATGAAGCATCTTCTTAAATCCACTTCTTCTATCTATATTCATATCCCGTTCTGCGCGACGAAGTGCTACTACTGCGCCTTCAATACATATACCTTCCACAAAGAACAGGCGAAGGCATACCTCACTGCACTCCGTACAGAAATGGCACTTTACGCCTCAGAAACCGACCCACTACAAACGATTTTCATCGGCGGCGGCACGCCTTCCATCCTCTCTGCTAACGCCTTAGCGCAGTTGTTCACCGACATCCAGCAGCATTTCCAAATAACACCCGACGCTGAAATCACCGTAGAATGCAATCCGGGAACCGTTGACGATGAGAAACTCAGGGTAATGAAAGCCAACGGCGTGAATCGATTGAGCTTCGGTCTGCAAGCGATGCAAGATGAAATCCTGAAACAGTTAGGCAGAATCCACACCGTCACAGAGTTCCTTGAAAGTTACCACCTCGCCCGCGAAAACGGATTTGAGAACATCAACATTGATCTCATCTTCGCGCTTCCCGACCAGACGATGAAAGCGTGGCACCACACCCTAAACGAAGTGATTTCTCTTGACCCCGATCACATTTCAGCCTATAACCTCGTCATGGAGGAAACGACCCCGTTTTATGAAGCGTGGCAAGCCGGTGAACTCCTCCTCCCGACCGAGGATACCGAAGCAGATATGTTCCAATACACAATTGAGACACTCACAACGCACGGATACACGCATTACGAAATCTGTAACTTCGCCAAACCCGACCATTATGCAAAGCACAACCTCGTCTACTGGAACAACCAGCCGTGTATTGGACTCGGCGCGGGCGCGTCTGGGTATGTCAACGGGGTCCGCTATACCAACATTCGAGGCATCGCGCCTTACATTAACAAACTCTCCAAACGGAACAAACCCATCGCCGACACTGAACATCTGACAGGGAACGCAGAAAAAGCAGAGACCCTCATGCTCGCGCTCCGCAAACGCGAAGGCATCTCCCTTGAAGATTACCAAAACCGTTTCGGCGAAGAAATCGAAGCCACATTTGCGGATATCCTTAAAAAATGGATAGACCTACAGCTCCTTGAACGAACCGCCACACATCTCCGACTCACCCACCGCGGACGCTTCCTCGCAAACGAAGTCCTCATCGAATTAATCTGAAATCATACAAAATCATACGCAAATTTAATTTGACCTATAAATTGTATCTGTGTTATAGTTATCCATATAAGGACATATTTATTTATATTTTTTATTATAAAATTATGTCTTATTTAATACTTTTAATGATTAAACCGATATTTTGCTGACGAGGCTCAAATTTATGGCAATTTATAGTGAAGCCCATAATTATTTGCACACATCGGAACCGTAGGGGTTGGGTCACCCAACCCTTACGAGCGACAAGTATAAACTTATTTTCGGATTTTACTATAATCCGCACTGTCTTCGGAGCCACTTGAATTGAATAGATTATGAATTTCTTAGAAAATATTATTCAACGTTGTCATCAGCGACACGAAAAACCGCTTCGGCAGCGGAAGACAAAGGTAACACCAGCACTCCACAAAGGGCTTCCTTATAATTTCACGGTCTATTGCGCCTGGAGATACCCTATAAGGCTTTATGAACTGGAGCAGGCGAACATCTCCTTTATGCCGATAGGGCGCGCCCCTCAACACGACCACGGCCCGTCGGATTTTGGTGAAGAACGGTTCCTGAACCCGCAACGCTCCAGTGATTGGGATAATTGGCTATGGCACGCGGCATGGGGAATTCAGGTGTATACCGGGACGCCTTCTGAATGTAACGGCACACAATGGCACGATATTGATTTTAAGTATGAGGCTATTTGTGCAGCACCCGATGCTGTTCTAACCTGTGTTGAAGCACTCCTTAACGCCGTAGCGAATCCGCTATTGACACTCTCAAAGTCCGGTGGATTGCGCTTCTCTTGCAGAATCCAAAATTATCTCCATCCCAATACGAATGAAGCGAAACAGTATATCTATAAACATACACCGACTTCCGAAAATCCCGACCATCGTGATCTCCATCTTGAAATCTTGGGTGACAAAGGCTACAGTCGCTGGGATGCGCGTTATGAAATCTTGATCGGAGATTTGTTAAATCCACCTATCATTGCCAAAGAGGTACTCTTTGCCCCTATCGATACACTTCGTGCTGCACTCCATCAGCCAGCACCGCTCAGAGAAACGGAATTGGAACCTTCCGCGCAAACTACCTCTATTATGCCGATGTTCTTCGGTTCACACAACCTCAATCTCGCAAAAGAGGCATTTTTGAAGCGTGGGTTTTCCTAAGTTCAAGAAAAAGAGGGCATTTACCATTGGTGTCAACCCGACACCAGTATTGATGATGGACACATTTTGCTATCGGAGCAAGACGGGGAGGTGTGGATACGCGCAGCTACGCCTGATATAGGACTCCCGACGGAAGCGACACACATAACAGATGTCTGGGACGATACCGGTATTCTGCCTCCGGTGCCGACTGTCGGATTGCCTGTAACGGATGAGATCCTCGCCGTACGGGAAGCAAAACTCAGTCCATTGGGAATAAAACGTCCAGCTCCGATGATACACAAACAAGAAAGCGAAAATACGGCTTACGGAACACTCGAAGAAAATGCTGTTCAGATGCAGCAGGTTTTCAATCGGGATGTACGAATTCTCGGACTTATTGCCGAAGCAGGTGGCGGAAAGAGTTATGCCGCAGAATCCTATGTCCTCAACGATGGCGTAATCAGTTTATCCGAGCAACCCTCTTCATCTGAAGAAACAGAACAACGCTTTCAAAATCGAAACGTGTCATCCGTTGCACACAGGAAACCCCGGCACTATTTGTGGGAACACGTGAAAAATATACCCGCTGAGATACGGATGGCGAACCCCTTCCAACACGGTAATGTCTGCGAGGATCCAAAGCGGTGCGACGTACTTGAAAAAAAGGGCGGAAATCCGAATGAGAGTATTTGTCCGCAGTGTCCCGTCTATACAGAATGTCAGCAGCGAGGATACCTGTCGCAACCTACCACATTAAAGAGTGCCGCAGCACAAATATTAAATCCTGTTAGACTGTTTTTGGACCCACAACACGCAAAAGTGGCAGCAGAAGCACTCGAATCCGTAGACGGCACAGACCGACTTTGTATCGTTGATGGAGCAGAAGCGGATAAACTGTTTGTAAGGTGTGAGATATCAAAGGACACCTTAGAGGAATGGCGCGTGCACTGGCCCCAAAGTCCCTTAGGCAACTTTGCCAACGCCTTACTAAACGCATTAGAAACCAGAGGCGGAATAGATGATAATCCTATCAGACGCGTCCGAGCAGCAGTCCAAGCATTTCAAAGGCGAGAAGCAACACTTATCCAGCAAATGTGTCAAGTCAATATAACCGGTAAAGTGGTACCGCGCGAGTTTGTAGATGATGAAACTGGAAAGGTGTTGGCATATTTTGCTATCGAGTTTGAGGGCGGTGCCGCTGCCTACATTCCCATGGATACTGACGCTGCGGATAGACTCACCGCAAAAGCATTGCCTGTTTTTGAACTTCAGACATTTGGATTGAACGAATACATGAAAATCCCGATGTCAATGACACAAGCCGTTGAATTGGGCATCTTGGACGCGTCAACCGTACCGAAGATTCGCGCATTTTCAACAGTTTATCCGAATCCGAACTGGACGTTTTGGCATCAAATCAAACGGTTCTTTGGATATTACACGCGAGATGCCGACGCACCGATGTTATGGACCGGTAAAAAGATGCGGTTCTGGGTGCCGCCGGTGTTGCATCCAAGCGTCAAACGGCTCCTGTTTATGTCGTCAACGCTCTCTGAACCAGATTTACACCGAGCCTTCCCGAATGAGGCAATTGAAGTTCACCACATTAAACCGACAGCCTGGGTACAAGGAAACCGCGTCTTTCAGATTCGCACAGGCATCTATCCACGACAAGCAATTTTAAACTACGACACTGACTGGCGCGCGCTCGGCATGTCTGAAATAGGACAACGCTTCTTTCTCGGTATCCAAGCCGAAATTGACAAGGACCCAAACGTTCAGCACGCAATTATCACCAGCACACCCGTAACACACCACTTGCAACGCATCGCAGCAAAGCAAAACGTCTGTTTCATGAGCGGTTTCAAACGAACCGAAGCGTTAAAAGACACCGATTTTGAAACAGCAAATATCATTTGGATCGTCGGCGCACCCTACAGGATACCAGGCACCACTTGGCGAAAGACACAAATTCTGTTCGGAAACGACGAGAAACCCATCTGTTATGAAGGAGATGCGGAATCCGGCATCTACAAAGACCAACGCAGCCAACATCTCTATGAACGGAACGCAGCAGGCTCACTTTCACAGATTATCGGGCGAGCCGGATTGAACCGCTTCCCAAATAAAACAATAGTCCTGCTCACAAGTCTACCACTCCCTGACATCACCGATCGACCTGAAATCTCGCTGTTTGATTGGGAAGATTTTGAGGTCGCCGGTGGGTTAGAAAAACTCCCTGAAACCATCGCCACACGTCAGCAGTTTGAGACAGAACGCGACAACCTCACTGCCGAATCCGACAGAGAAAAAGTGGAGCAAGTCTTAGGTATCTCCAGAAGCCAAGCGAACCGAATATTGATGAAACTTAGAGGCGGGAAACCGCTCCGGGTACCACTCCGTGATCAGATCTTCTCGCTGCTTACCACAGGCGAGAAAAAAACATCAGAACTCATTGATGCCATTGAAGGACATCCCGGTTCCATAAAAAATGAACTCAAGCGGCTTGTTGATACCAATGAAATTGTGAAAGTGCGCAGAAGCATATATGCCCTCCCCGCTTCCACCAAGCACCAGAAAAACTAAAGACTATTCAATTTTTCCACTTGATCTATCCCTCAAAACCTGCTATCATACCCCTATGCCGAAACTCAATCTCAAACCCCGCCATAAAGCAATTCGCGACTACTACGCCACGCTGCAGCAATACGCACAACACGGCATCACACACGAAGGTGCCGTCAGCTCTCCCTTTGACACACTCCTACACACCTGCGCAAATCAGATAAACGCCACGTTCATCCCACAACACCCGATGCATACGGCAGCAGGCAACCGGATCGTCATTGACGGGATGATCCGAGACGAATACGGACTCCCGCTCGCCTACTGGGAAGCGAAAGACATAGATGACGACCTCTCAAAATCCGTACAGGAAAAACGGGACGCAGGGTACCCACTCGACAACACGCTCTTCCAAACACCGCAACGCGCCATCTTATACCAAAACGGACAGGAAGTACTTGATGTAGACATCACCGAACCCGCACATCTGATTTCAGCACTCCAACACCTATTCGCTTACGTCCCACCCGCACTCGATAACTGGCAGACCGCTGTCTCCGACTTCAGAGAACACGTGCCGGACCTCGCAAACAGATTAAAGGAACTCATCGAACAACGCCACGAAACCGATACCGCATTCAAGAAAGCGTTCACCGATTTTTACGAAACCTGCCGCACCGCAATCAACCCCGAACTCTCACAAGATGCCGTTGAGGAGATGCTCATCCAACATATCCTCACCGAACGCATCTTCCGCACCGTCTTCAATAACTCCGCCTTCACGCGCCGCAATATCATCGCACGTGAAATTGAAAACGTCGTTGATGAACTCATCCGTCAGGCGTTCAGTCGCGAAGAATTCCTCAAACCGTTAGACCCATTCTATGTCGCCATCGAACAAGCATCGGCACTCTGCAAAGACTTCTCCGAAAAACAGCACTTCCTCAACACATTCTATGAGAAGTTTTTTCAAGGTTTCTCCGAAGATGTCGCCGACACACACGGCATCGTCTACACACCGCAACCGATTGTCGATTTCATGGTGAAAAGTGTCGAACACATCTTAGAAAAGGAGTTTGGACGGTCATTGTCGGATACCGGCGTGCATATCATCGACCCATTCGTCGGCACGGGAAACTTCATCGTCCGGCTCATGCAGGACATCCAAGGCACAGCGTTAGAAGAAAAATACCGCCACGAACTCCATTGCAACGAGGTGATGCTCCTACCCTACTACATCGCCAGCCTCAACATCGAGCAGGAGTACTTCCAACGGACAGGGACATATCTACCCTTTGAAGGCATCGCGTTGGCAGACACGTTTGAATTGCTCGAACAAGATCAAGGCGAACTCTTCACCCGCGAGAACACAGAACGCGTGAAAAAACAAAAAGCAGCAGACATGTTCGTAGTCATCGGCAACCCACCTTATAACATGGCACAGGTGAACGACAGCGATAACAATAGAAATAGAAAATACGAAGTAATGGATGCACGAATTACGGAAACCTACGCAATAGATTCTAAAGCAACCCTCAAAAACGCCCTCTACGATCCGTACGTCAAGGCGATTCGATGGGCATCGGACAGAATTGGAAAGGAAGGTGTTGCGGCGTTTGTGACAAACAACGGATTTCTTGACGGTTTGGCATTTGACGGCATGCGAAAACACCTCACAGACGATTTCGACTCAATTTATCTTTTGGATCTCGGCGGGAACGTCCGTCGGAATCCGAAGTTATCAGGAACAATGCATAACGTCTTTGGAATTCAGGTCGGTGTGAGTATCAACTTTTTCATCAAGAGAAGTACAGTAAGATCAGATTCAAAATCTGCCGAAATCTTTTATGCCCACGTAGATGAATTTTGGCGGAAGGAAGAAAAATATAACTATCTTAATTTAAATCAATATTACCAAAACACTGAATGGAATCGGATAACGCCTGACAATCGATATACATGGCTAACGGAAGGACTTCATGCCGAATTTGATACCTTTATTCCAATCGGAACTAAAGAAGCAAAAGCGCAAAAAGGCACAGCAACGGATGTAATTTTTAAGACTTACTGTAGAGGCGTGGTGACCAACCGCGATGTATGGGTTTACAATTTCAATCGAAACAATCTTACCGAGAACATTCGAGGAATGATTGGTACTTATACTGCAGAAATGGATAGATGGAAACGCCGCGAAAATCAACAAATAACTGTCAATGATTTCGTGGTTTATGATGACACAAAAATCAAGTGGGATCGGGAATTACGCCAGCACTTACAACGTGGCAGATATGCCGAATACACTGATGACAAGGTGCGAATGTCACTCTATCGACCATTCGCAAAATCAAATCTATTCTTTGACCGAGTTTTGAATAATTGCGTCTATTTGTTACCAACTATCTTTCCAACAACATCAACGGAATTAGAAAATCAAGTTATCTGTGTTAGTGGCATTGGAAGCAGCAAACCGTTTCAAACTCTGGTAGCAGGCGTTATTCCGTGTCTTGATTCTCTTGAAAAAACGCAATGCTTCCCATTCTACACCTACAACGAAGACGGTACAAACCGACAAGAAAACATCACCGATTGGGCATTATCCGAATTCCGAACCCACTACAACGACGACACCATCACCAAGTGGGACATCTTCCATTATAACTATGGACTCTTACACCACCCCACCTATCGCGAGAAATACGAGATGAACCTCAAGCGCGATCTCCCGCATATCCCATTCGCCGAAGACTTCTGGGGATTCGCCAACGCAGGCGCAGCGTTAGCAGACCTCCACATCAACTACGAATCCGCACCAAAATATGACGGATTGAAGTCCATCGAAACCCCCGATATGCAGGTAGATTGGCGTGTCGAAAAAATGAAACTCTCCAAAGACAAGACGCAGTTGAAATACAACGATTTCCTCACATTAGACGGCATCCCTGCAGCAGTATTTGAGTACCGACTCGGCACACGTTCAGCGTTAGAATGGGTAATTGACCAATACCGCGTCAAGATAGACAAACGGAGCCGCATCGTCAACGACCCCAACCGTCCCGACGCACAACGATACATCGTAGACCTCATCGCCCGCGTCATCACCATCAGCCTCAAAACCGTCGAGACCACAGCAGCATTACCCCCATTATAACCCAACCCTATTTCCCATGAATCCGTTTATGACAACCACCACACACTGCAGTCAGATCACCGATACTCCATAAAATTACAGCACTTTCAGCGAGAACATTCAAGGCAAAACCACAATCCGAACGAAAACGAACAGGGTCATTCAATTGTCCATTTTTCGATCGAATTTTTACCCCAGGCCCGGTAGGTTCGGTTTTGCGGCGTACACGCCCAAATGCGATCTGCATTCCAACCGAACCGGATCCTTAAAAAAAGACGTGAAACCCAATAATTCCTTAAAATTGAATGACCCTGCGAAAACGAACTGGGTGTGTAAAGTTTTTGTCACAGGATTAATTTTTTGGATAGAACAGGTTTATTTACATAGCACTCCGCTGGAGTGCGAGAGAGGACACGTCTTTTTCTATAGACATATTGCTCCGCTGGAGCAAAGAGGTCTTTACAGATAAAAACTTCTTCACGCCAGAGGCGTGGTATGTCTATAGAAACTCCAATCCCAAAGTTCCCGCACTCCAGCGGAGTGCTATGTGTGCTGACGCAAGATTTATCGGCGTGAAACCCTCTCTATGATAGAATGCTGCCAAAATATTTACACACCCAAACGAACTGCCTAACTTGACTTCCAGAAATGAACCTGCTATAATAACGCAAGTTGCCATCTTTGTAGCACAATCTTCATGAAGATTGATTTTTTAATTCGGTAATTTCTTGGTGAAGTCCGGTTCGGTTAGGAAACCGAACCTACCGGGCCTGGGGAAAATATAGAATTACCGAAATATTTTTTCAAACTTCATCCAGATTGTGCATGCGGAGATGCAAACTAAAAGTTTTGCGGTGTACTCGCCTGCCCCCTTGATAAGGGTGAATAAAGGGGGAGGCGACGTGCATCACGATACAAAATCTCGTGGAGAATCAATCACTTTCAGTGAAAATGGTCTCCACACGCCTAAAATCTTATGAGTAGCAACTTGGGTTAAAATAGATAAACGGAGCGAAAATAAAAAGATTGCGTCCACCCTATCTATCAAAGGAAAAAAAATGAGACGTTTTGGAACTCAAGGACGTGTGTACCCTGACAAACATTATGTGGTCGCCCGCGCCGAGGAAGTCGCCGATTTCATTGACCGCATCAAAGACGGGCGGTATATCGTCTTGTTCGCGCCCCGGCAGACCGGCAAAACGACCTTTTTTCGCTTGGCTCTTGACGCACTCGCTATTCAGGATCCAACCTATTTCCCCATTCAACTGAATTTTGAGGAGTATGAGGACTACGATCCTGCCAGTTTTTACGCCTCCCTTCGTAAGGAGATTTGCAAAGAGATCGAGAGAGTTTTTCAAAAACGCGAAACGCATCCCTCTGATGAATTAGCGCGTTTCTTGGTGAACGCAGAGATAACCGATCATGTTTCGATGCGGGAGTTCTTTGAAGAGTTTGCGAAGTTTCTTCCGCAAGGCACGCATTCGCAGCGAGTTGTCCTGACCATTGACGAGTTTGATGCTATCCCTCGCGCCGCTCTTAAAGGGTTTCTGCGTTCGCTTCGCTATATCTACCTTTCCGGCCAAATCCGATGTCCACACAGTGTCGGGATCGTTGGTGTTAAAGGGATCGCACAACTCAACTACGATCGGTCTATTTCCCCGTTCAATATCCAAGATGAATTCCATTTGCCGAGCTTCACGCTCGAACAGGTGCAAGAATTGCTCGGACAATATACAGACGAAGTCGGGCAAGCCTTCGCACCAACAGTGATTGCGTCCATTCATAAGCAAACAGCGGGGCAACCTGTACTCGTCAACCGATTTGCACAGATTCTCACCGAGGAGATGGACATCCCAAAAACCGAGACGATTACGATGGCGCACTGGACGACAGCACATGCACAACTGCTTGAGGAAAGTAATGTCAATATCACACATCTGACAACCAATATTCGTAAAGACCCGCGCTTTGAAAATTTTCTGATGCGAATTATGGAGCGTGATGAAGGTATAGCCTTCAACTTACGCAATGACATCATCAGTGAACTCGCCACCTATGGTGTTATCAAAGAAGGGGCTGACGGTATGTGTGAGATCCTCAATCCAATTTACCTCTACTGCATTATGCAGGTATTCAAACCACTCGTAAACGGACTGGAACAGGAATATTTCCCTGAAGAGACCGACGATGAAGGGCGTGAATATCTCACATCTGCGGGAAGGATTGATATGGCATCTTTACTTGATAACTTCCGAGATTTCATCGCGCGGGCAGGGTTCAGGATTCTGCAAGTTCCAGACACACCCCAAGAGTCGGTAGGACGACACCTCTTGCTCGCCTATCTCGATGAGTTTGTTAGACGCGTCGGCGGGGTGATGCACATTGAAGTACAAACCGGGCGCGGCAGAATGGACCTCCTTATCAGCCACAATCAGCGAAAATATATCGTTGAGACAAAGATTTGGAGAGGCGAGAGCCGCTATCAGTCAGGCAAGAAGCAGCTTGCGGCGTATCTCAAATTAGAAGGCGTAACGGATGGATACTACGTCGTGTTTGATCATCGGCAAACCCCTGATCCTCGGATAGAGACGGAAACATTAGACGGTGTAGCAATCCGAAGTTATGTTATCCCTGTGATACAGGAGGCCCCCTCAAATTTTCCATCAACTACATAAAATTTCATAGCAGCCACCAACTACTCACCGTCAATCACCAACCCCTAAAAACTTGACATCAACCGAAATATCCCCTACAATATACGCATGCCACGTAAAAACAAAATCCTTAACATCGGCGATACCGCGCCCCCATTCACGCTGCCATCGCACCAGCGAAAAGAGGTCGCGCTTGAAGCATACCGAGACACGCAACACGTCGTCTTAACCTTCTTCCGAGGGACATGGTGACCGAACAGTCGCCGTCAGTTGTCGGCAGTCCAAGAAAATGTTGATGCCTACGCCGAGTCCACTGCGACACCGCTTGCCATCGCTGGACAGTGGCCCCGTGAACTCCGCGGTTATGCCGATAAAAACGGCATCACATTCCCATTATTGATAGACAAAACACGAAGCACCATCAAAAGCTACGGGGTCTATCACTGGCTCAGTCTTGAGGCTTACAACATCGCACGTCCGTCAACATTCATTATTGACAAAACAGGGATTATCAGATACATGTACATCGGCACACATCAATTCGATCTCGTCCAACAGACAGAAATCCTTGAATCCCTGAAAGCAATAGCGAAACTGTAATAATAGGATTATTTATGGTGACCCCTAAAAATGAATAGACATCTTTGTAGCATAAACTTCCA
>JAAXHI010000312.1 GCA_012270875.1 Candidatus Poribacteria bacterium
CGAGGCGAGAAAAGAAACCTTGCACCGGGCTTTTGGTCAACCATTCTTCTCTAGTAAACAGCCGATTGTTTTGCGCATCTTCGGCTTTGCGCATGTCGTTAGAAACCTGCAGAGGGTCTGCTTTACGTCCCGTCTGTTCACCGAGGTCAAACTTCGCTGTTAAATATTTCTTCACTTTATCAGTAAACTTGGAAGGTCCAGCTCTGGGCTTAGCCAATGCCCAACCCATACAAACAGCCGGGTCTGATGGCCGCGGGTCATGCTGATCACTTGCACTTTGGACGCTAGATGTGCTTGGCATATCTTCAGTTATGTTAACAGCCGTGGTGAACCTTTCCACCCAGTCGCGCCGGAGTTTGTCGTAAAGTGTTTCGGAATCCTTCCTTGCTTGTTTTATAATGTGATCCCCGACGTTGAGATGTGACTCCAGCTCTGAAAAGGTTGGGAAACTTTTGACACATCCGGGTTCCGAGCACTCAAACAAATGTAGCTGGTTATCCCTATCATCATCTGAGCTCTCTGACGGGGGCTCTTGACATTTATAAACCCGTGCATCTTTGCAATCAAAAAACCCGCTAATGACAAGGAGAGCGGTGCTCTCTTGAGATTGTGAAACTAACTGGTCAAAAGGAAACTCTTTACCAGGACCTTTCCCGTATGACCTCCAGACACGTATGCCTTTTTCCTCGAACTGGAAATTGTGTAGCCTGTTAAAGCCTTCCATCTTCTTCACCTCTAACATCTTCCTGGTCTCATCGACAGCGCAGACGCAGGCGGTTGTTCCTATCACTGGTCTTTCTGACAGTGCTCTTTTCATGTCAGCCGCTGTAAGAATGTCCTTCGTCGCAGAATCTTCTAATGCACGATTTCATTGGACATAAAATTCTGTCACATACATCTTTGCCATATTGTGGCTCTGAATAATCATAGCGGCGATTATACCCATCCTCTGACCAAAATCCTTTACTGCAGCGATAAGGAAGTTGTTATGATAGCAGCCTGCTTCGTCTGACCGCAGATAGATCTTAGAAACATGTGGATTCTGCCTCTTGATTTCTTGTAGAGTGTGCTCAGCAACTGAACAGACCGCAAACCAGTCCTGTTGACAAGCATCAAAGAGGTGAGCATAAGACTGTAATTCTAGGCTACCCGGGTTTTCTGGATCACTGCAAATGACCGTGGAGATATGCCAGCTCAGGCCTCTCTTTCCAAACCAATCTGATTGCTTCTCACGATATCTGAGCTGCTGAAACTTCATCGCCCAGTCCATTACAAGAAGCGCCGATTCTGGGTTGTAAGCTATCATCTTCAACTGATCTTGCTTTGCTGCTTCTTGATTAACTCTTCTGACGATGTGAGCTTTCCAATGAAATATATTTGTGCGGGCCTGCCTGAAGTCGTAGAGAAGATCTTCTTGTTGGTCTTCGCTGTAAGGGTGCCAGGAAGAGCCTCTAATTTGTACTTCTACTTCATCAAGAACATTTTTCAGATTTTCACAGTAACTGCAAGTTTCTGAGTGCTGATGAGAACAGAATTCTTGAAAATCGGGATATTGTTTGTCACCGAGGGCGAATTTGCGGCAGTGGTCGGGACAGGCGGCTTCCTCTGGCTTGCAATAAACGCGATAGTCAGTCTTCAAGTAGCGTTTAGCGTCTTTAAGCTTTCTTTTGGCTTCCGTGCACCATTTTTCTCCAATCCCGCTTTCTCTAGGCTATCAATAATCATTTCAACCGTTTGGAAAGCTGCTGATCCATCAGCGGCGGTATTGTCGAGACCTTGGAGTGACTTTCTCTGAGAGGCTTCCCGTACATCTAGAATCTTGAATAACGTAGTGCGGCTGAGGGGCTCACACTTTTCTTCTTGGCACAACTGCATATATTGATTGATCATCGTCGAGCGTGTAACTGTACGCACGACATTTGGCATTTCCATAGTTTCACCACTGTCCAGCTTTAAAACTTTGGTTCCATATGAGACATCTTGGTAGAAATATGGGCGATTAATGAATTCGATGAAATGGTCTAATTTGCTCATGTCAATACGCACACGATGGTACTTTTTTTTCTCGGGAACAGTACCCGGGCCTAGCGTTCTTGCATGGCATCTTGCATGACTTATTTGATGTGTTGATAATTTTTCGTACGGGTAATGAAGTCCTTTCAGAGTGCTGACGGAATACTTGTAGGCATACAGACTGAGAATTTGGGTTTTGGTGTTCCTGGTTTTGGCATTCCTGTAAGCGCTCATTAGGGATTTCGTCACGTCATCGACTTTCTCTTCGTCATTCAGGTTTTCTTTACAAGCAGTCGTCAACGCCTGGAACAGATGTTTTCCATCTTTCGGGGCTATTACATTGCAAACAAGCATGCAGTCCTCTGTTGCTTTCTGGATAAAGTGTTGTCGTTCAGTTAGATTGCTTTTCTCCCAAGAATCCAGTTGTGAATTAAGAGGGGCTCGTTCACAAGATATCTCAGTGGTAATTTCGTCCATTGCCTTGTTGTATACACTTAGGACTTCCTGGTTATTGCTAGGTTCAGGTGTTGAATCAAACGGCCCTGGAGTCCAACATGGGCTGGCAACACAGGACGAAATTTCGAGAATC
>JAAXHI010000018.1 GCA_012270875.1 Candidatus Poribacteria bacterium
ATGGACAAGCCTACATCGTTGTCGTTCTGAGTTACGCGGTAGACATCTTCCGCTGTATTCGTGGCATCAATGGATTCGGTGAAACTTTCAAAAAAGTTCATTGTGTTGGGACATGTGGCTATCTCATACTCCGCTCCTTTGTTCACTCCGGTGCGAGCTACGTGGGTTGTGGGATCGAAGGAAATCAGGTCATCGTTGGAAGTCACGCCTTCGTCCCTATCTGTCACGACACCGGTTCTCTTTGCCTGAACATGGATGGGTCCATCTTTAAAGTCTAGGGAGGTCTGGCCTGATATGGTCCACCCGAATGCTAGCTTCTGAGTCCATGGTGCTCCCTTTGGGCCGTTTTTGAATGCTCTCACCGTGAGAGCTTTCAATTTCCTAAAAGGCTTTTAGGAGTTCTGGCGCGTCTCTGCCGATTAGGAGCTGGATTTCCGCCTCTTTGTCGGGGGGATCTCTACAGCAATACTCCTGAGGTGAGGATTCTCTCTTGCGATCTCTGGGGTAGGTATCTCCTTCTTATCTTGCGGGATTCCATTTCGTTCTTAGGGTGGGGAGTCTTGAGGTTCTCCCTTATATGGAACTTATGATAAGCCCTGTTAATCTCCTCCCGTATCTGACTTCCTTGGCGCCTCCGTAGGTTGAAAGGTAATACTTCCACTCAGGACCTTCGGCGTTCAGCTTGCCCGCCGGCTCGGTGGAAATGATCGAAGCGTTGCTTTGGTCATCTACAATAGCATAAACTCGATGGACTTCATTGGGTCGATCTTCTCTATAGACATCCACCAGCACTATCTTGCTACAGGAAAGTCCACCGGGGGCACCCTTAAAAATCGAGGTGGATTTAGCATTAACGTTTTCTTGGGCCTCGTTAGCTGTCTCCGCTTCTTTAGCTGTCTCCTTCTTCTCTTCAGTGCTTAAATGGAGCAGATCAGGGTATCGTCTGCTGCCACAGATAGTACATTTCACGTTCTCCTTGCACGTGCTGGCTACGTGATGAGGCGAGAAACAACGAAAACAAAGTCTTTCCTCCATAACCCACTGCTCCCTCTCCTTGATCGTCATCTTGTTAAAGGCTTTGCACTCTGTAAGCTCTTGGCCAACGCTTTTGTGAAATAAACAATGTTTCTGTCTTGGGGGCTCTGGGGGCCCCTCTTCTGCGACGTTACCACTATCCAGGTCCATTTTAGTCTTCAGAACTTGTTTGACCTCGTCTCCAGGTTGAGGAAAGTGTCTTCTTTTCTTATCCTCGCGACGTCGATTTTGAGCACAAGAGTTCCTCGCAGGGCTTCCCGCCGAAAGGTTAGAGTGATTTTTCTTTCTTGCTTGGTTCTGTATCATTATTGAGAATTCACAAAATGTTGGGTAGGCGTCGTTGTGGTCTTCTGCATAGCGCACTATTTCCTTCTCCCATTTAGATCTGAGGGAAGCTGGGAGCTTCTCAATGATTGGGCGTATTGCTATCGGATAGTTCAAGCAGACTAGGCCTGGCAAGTAAGTCATTTGACAGTCTACATCCGCGCATAAGTCTGTCAGTTTCTGGAGTGTAGCACCATCTTTTTCGCCAAAGCCAGCTGCTGTAGATAGTCGTTCGAGAAAGGACTGCGTCAACGCTGCCAAAACACTTTTCTAATTCTGTCCAAAGTTCTGCGAGAGCCGACAGTAGGATTGTCACCCTGCCTTTTCCTGTAGTTGTCCACTAGTTGCTGGGGATCACCGCTGGTGTAACTCCTCAGGTAGTTCAGCTCCTGGTCGGCCGCCATGTCTGCATCTTTCACCATTGCTTTAAAGGATCTCATCCAAGAGTG
>JAAXHI010000492.1 GCA_012270875.1 Candidatus Poribacteria bacterium
TAGCCAAATAACTTGCATTTTAAAAAGGAACGTGTTCAAACATAGGAAATAACGCCATTTTTAGCGGAATTTTACTAAACTGGAAAAGGACGATTTAGTTTGAAACGCCTTTAAGGAGCTTACCTCACATCATCTCTCCATTGGTGAAAGGGAACATCATCGCTTGTGAACCAGCCGTCAAACATGGCTTCAGGCCCAATATGTGACAATCCATTTACATGATGGTAACATGTCCGACTCAACCATAATCAACCCACCCTGCACTGCGTTCCGCATGCAAACCTCACATTAAACCGACGTTTTTAAGTTCCCTTGCCTTAACCCTCTAGTCTCTATTTAGCCCATTGGGCCTGAAGGTTTCGCCATTTATGATGGTATGGGCTGGCTAGACCCGCCAAATACCGACCTGCTCTCCGGGCTGCATCGGGCACAAACTAAGTGCCTTCATCTAGACCTAATGGTGAAGGTCGAGCGCCTGAAATGATTTACAATCCAGGTCCCGCACTCCAAAGCCATGGCCGAAGCCAGGCTAATGAAGCGCGCGCTCAGTCCGAGCCGTCGTAACGCTGCAGCTGATCTTGAGGCCAGAAGCCCACGCCAACTCATAGCTAGAGCCTCAAAGGCAATGTGCCTAGGCTCGTAGCGTCGTTGGGCCCACTCTCTAATGGCCGGGACGTCGTAATAGACCTGCTTATCTTGATGGGACTGTTCGAGGTCGGCATTGTCTGCAACGATTGTGACATCAAGTATTGTTAGGTCGCAATCGCGTACTAGGATCAGGTCCGGCTTCCGAATACCTGCAGGAGTTGGTATCGCCGGCTCGCGGCAGATACTGTACCCAATCTTTTCCGCACTGGATATCACAAGATCTACGATCTTGTCGTGCCTTGCAATGCGAGATGCATGTGTCCGAGGACATGACTGCAGTATGTGTGACAAGGCCTCAGGCCTGCCACAGCAGTCGCATCTGATGTCAGTATGGGGACGACCTCTAGCCGATCTAAGGGCTGTAGCAACCAAGTTTCCCCTAATCTTGATTGCTCCGACATAAGCGTGTCCATTAAGAGTCATGTCTCCAGCGGTAACCCACTGATGTTGTGCAGGTACCTGTGGGGCTGGCGCCAGTCCTCGCCCATCAACAGAGCTATAAAGTTGTTGGGCCAACAAACTCCTAAGGCCCTGACGTGTCGCCACGACAGTACCGTTTAGAGAGGTTTGCCTAGCTCTAAGGACTTTACGTGCGGCTGGTGTTTCCAGCATAGCACGTACCACCGGGTCCGGAGACATAGCCATTCTAGCTGTTCTCGCTCTCTTCATGAGTGGAATTTCGTGCTCTAGCAGAGGAAGGCCGAGTCCACCATCAACCGCCCTGGCGTGTAAAAAGGCGATTGAGGTATCCTTCGGTAGTTTCAGCCAAGACCTAACAGCTGATCGCATCTGGCGGTCGAGCCATCGCAAGTACTTGGAGGTTGAAGGTGTTAGGGTAAGCTGATGTAAAATCTTAGGAACCAGATGACGACTGGCGATATAAAGCCTCTGTTGCGGCTTCAACGGGGCCTTACTGATGTTACTCAAGCCCTGCTGAAGGGTCTCCGCGACGGTCGCCTTAGTACTCTGTGGGCTGATGTTAACCCCGAGGTACTTATAGACTTGGCTAACAGTTAGAGTTGGTACTAACTCGCCTCGTACCCGAAAGAAACGGATGTGGATACACGATCCAGCGTTTCGCCTTGCCATCTATGTCCAAGCGGATACTAGCCGACTTTCCTTGCAAGCCGGTACTGAGTTCCAGTCCACACAGCGTGAGCTGGTGGTCCAGATCGTCAGCCAGCGCTTGTAGTCCAGCCGGGGACCTTGCGATTAACGCAATGTCATCCGCGAAGGCGTTGTGGTTCACACTTACACCCCCAATCTCCGTTCCAAGCTCCGGACCTAAACCATCGAGCGACAAATCAATCACAGCGTTGAACAAATGGACGCTCCTCGGGTCTTTTTGTCTGACACCCCTCCCCAACTTAATCGGTTCGCTCAACTCGGTGCCGATCCTAAGCCTAGTCTGCGCATCGCCATACAGCTCACGCAGATAGGTCAGGAAAGGCGGTGGAACTCCTAAGCGAGCGGCCGCGACCAAGATGGATCGGTGAGATACAGAGTCGAAGGCCTTCTTCACGTCCATAAAGGCTATGTTGAGAGGGCAGAGAGTATCTTGATGATGTTTGATAACAGTCTGCATAAACCATACCGAGTCGGCTATTCCGTCACCTCTCCGGAAAGCCTTTTGGCGGAGACTGAGCGGAAGATGCATCTCCATCCGTTGTGCCATAATCCTATGGAAACGTCGCACCACGATATTGGATATCGTGA
>JAAXHI010000506.1:0-921 GCA_012270875.1 Candidatus Poribacteria bacterium
ACAGAACTTGAGGCACTGCGTGACGACTAAAAAAATAATCATACGCTAACCGTTGAGGACGGCTCATGAAATTCTACGGATCGCTACTCTTATGTACCTACCTCCTCGTTTTTGGATGTGCCAAACCAGAGATTGATGAAGTTATGCTGGCGACGCAGTTCCAAGCCGCGCAACAAGCGATTAATAATGCAGCGGCGTTGGAAGCCGAATCTTTGGTCCCAGAGGAATATGGACGGGCAATGAAGCTTCTGAATTTCGCTCGCAACTCGCAAGAACAGGCGGATATCCCGCAGAGTCTTGAGTTCGCGTATCAAGCGGAATGGGTGGCACAGATCGCTATTGCTAAGGCGCGGCAGCGTCACGCAAAACAAAAGGTCATTTCTACCCGAGAACAGACATATCAGCAGATCATAAAAGCACACGAACATGAACTCGAAATCGAACGCATCCGTCAAGCGATCACTGAGGAGCAGCTGGCTCGCGCTTTAAGGTCACGTGATGAAAGGCAGCAAGAGGCGGCGCAGCTTTCAAGCCGGATCACTGACTTAAAGACGAAGTTGCGTCAAGCGGAACTTCGGACCCCGGTTGTAAATATTGAATCGCTTGCTAACATTGCAGCGGCTATCTATCCCGCAATTAAGGAAACTGCGGCGTATGAGCGAACCCAAGCAGCGATTGCCTTGGTAACAAACCTCATTGCGCAAGAGGCGTTTACTGAAGCCGAGAACGCTACTACTGAAGCACAGACGCTTGTAAACGATCTTTACCAATTGGCAGTGCAAAACCGGGAAGCGGAAGTCGCGGCAAGAACGAACGCTCAAATCGCAATTGCAGAGTTGGAGATCATCATCCAGCGCGCACAATACTTCGATGCCAGTCAGCATGCACCCAAGGAACTTACAGAAGCGACCACGCAGCTGC
>JAAXHI010000506.1:940-4371 GCA_012270875.1 Candidatus Poribacteria bacterium
TGTCGAGACCGCGGGAATAGCAGAATATAGGCAGCGCGCACAGCAAGAATTAAATACGCTGGTAGCACGCGCCCAGCAGGCTGTTGAGGGTTTAGGTGAACGAATTGCCGAGCAAGCGGAGACACAGGTGCCGCAGTTAGAAGCGAAACTCTATGAACTCGCGAACTCGGCTCACGGAAAAGCGAAAACGGCATTAACCGCTAAGGAGTATCAAGCCGCAATTAAAGCCGCAGCGGAGGGAGACAATTACCTACAACGCGCTATCGCAAACACGAATCAGGTAACGTCGGCGAAATCGGATTTGCTGCTTGCGTCAAAACAGATTCCTAAGGCTTCCACCGTCGTAGAGCGGCGGGAGGGCGTGCTTATTCGTATTAATGGCAATGTGTTCGCGCACGGGAGCACACGGATCCAGGGCGAATTTCTCGATACGTTTGCGCAGCTCGCAAAAGTCCTACGAACGGCTGAATTCGCGGGGTATCCCGTCCGAATTGAGGTACACACAAGTTCTTTGGGAGATACGAACGTCAATAAAAATCTAAGTATGGTGCGCGCAGATTCAATCAAGAGGTCCCTCATTGAAGAGGGACGTGTAGAGGCAAGCCGGGTTACCGCTATGGGGTTTGGAGAAGCGCAACCTATTGTTAAAGAGGGTGCGGACAAGGAAGAAAAGAACCGCAGGGTTGATATTATCATCCAGACAAACTGAAGACATTGTGCAACACGTAGATCCTTATGTCGTCCATCAGATCGCGATGAGCCTGTTTGGAGACAGGTATATTATCATTTACGAGAATACGATTCAGTTTCACAACCACTGCTATTACGTGCGGCGTATCGACACACCAGAGCACGAGTATCGGGGATATTATTATTTGCAGGACGCGAACACTGGCTTGGCTATGTCAAGCGATATTGATTTCGCACCGCCAGGGACTTGTGGTGTAATTTTCGATCCGCAGACCGGTGATATTGTCGGTTGCGAAATAACGCCTCAGCACTAAAAAGACAGGAGTTGTAGGCAGAGAACTGTTCTATTTCAAAGATGAACCATATCAATAATACTGCATCACCACAGCAAGAGACTATCCTTATTTTGGACTTCGGTTCACAATACACGCAACTGATTGCGCGGCGCATCCGTGAGCAAAATGTCTACTGCGAAATTCACCCGTATACGCTGCCGCTGCCGCAGATAGAGGCTATTGCACCAAAGGGGATTATTCTCAGTGGCGGACCCGCGAGCGTGTATGATGCGGGTGCTCCAACAATTGACGCGAAACTCTTTGAACTCAGAATACCGATATTAGGGATCTGCTACGGTATGCAACTCATGGCAGCACTGTTAGCGGGCGGAAAGGTGCATCCTGCTACTGAACGTGAATACGGACACGCACCCCTTCAGGTTCTCAGCGAAGCGGATCCGCTTTTTGCGGGACTCCCCTCATGTTTCTCTGCTTGGATGAGCCACGGGGATCGGATTGAAGCACCGCCTGCCGGTTTTCAAACGCTCGCGCAGACGGAGAACGCACCTATCGCTGCGATGGTGGATACCGAGCGAGCATTTTACGGTTTACAATTTCACCCTGAGGTGGAGCACACACAGGATGCTGACCGGATTTTGGGAAACTTCGCGAGAGAGATATGTGGATGCCACAACACTTGGACGATGCGTGCTTTTATCGCACGTACTACGGCACAAATACAGGAACAGGTCGGTGATGAACGTGTCCTCTGTGCCGTCAGCGGTGGCATTGATTCCATGGTACTGGCGACACTCCTACATCAGGCGATAGGCGAAGCGCTTGTGTCTGTCTTTGTGGATAATGGACTTCTCCGAAAAAACGAGGCTGCTGAGGTCGTCGAGACTTGCAAGCAGCTCGGAATTCCGCTGGTTGCTATTGATGCCGTAAAGCCGTTTCTTGACGGATTGCGAGGTGTCACAGATCCAGAGAGGAAACGCAAGGTCATTGGCGCACAGTTCATTGAGACTTTCAAGGGGGCGGTAGCGGAGATGGAGCATAACTTCCGTTTTCTGGCACAAGGGACGCTCTATCCTGATGTCATAGAGAGTGTCTCTGTCAAGGGACCTTCTGCTACGATTAAGACGCACCATAACGTCGGTGGACTTCCATCAGACATGCCGTTTGAACTGCTTGAACCGTTCAGGGAACTTTTTAAAGATGAGGTGCGGGCAGTCGGTGCGGAACTCAACGTTCCGTCCCATGTACTCGGACGGCATCCATTTCCGGGACCTGGACTCGCTGTCCGTATCTTGGACGAGGTAACCTATGAACGTTTGGACGTGCTTCGCGCAGCGGATGCGATTTTTATCTCTGAAATCAAGGCGGCGGGTTTGTACGATGAGATTTGGCAAGCACTGGTTGTGCTGCTTCCCGTCAAGAGCGTCGGTGTCATGGGGGATGCACGCACATACGAAAACGCCGTTGCACTCCGTGCTGTTACCAGTAGCGATGCGATGACAGCAGACTGGGCGCGCATACCGACGGATGTGCTTGCGAGAATCTCCAATAGGATCATCAACGAAGTGCAAGGCATCAATCGGGTCGTTTACGATATTAGTTCAAAACCGCCAAGCACGATTGAGTGGGAATAGCGGTTAGCCATCAGCCATCAGCGGTCTTCTCGCTCACGCCCTGAAATACCTCAATGATAATCAGTATGTTGAGTTAATCGACACAATCGTTAGTCTCAAGAAGATGCTAACTGCTTACTCAGGAATGTCAGAACCGAAGATTGATTGCTGACAGCCGACGGCTGACGGCTGACGGCTAATACACCTGTGATGCGGCGTGAACAGCCGTACCCGGTTCCACATCCTGCCCGAACTCGATGAGTAGTTTCTCTAATGCGTTAAGGACAAGCATAACATTCCGTTCATTAGCAGATTCACCCATCAACCCGATTCGCCACGCCTTTCCAGCAAAGATACCCAAACCAGCACCGATCTCTATCCCGTAGTCCATAATTAATCGTTTCCGAATGGTTGCATCATCAATACCTTCGGGGATACTTAGCGTAGTTAGCATAGGTGCGCGGTAACCTCCCTCCGCCGCGGGTTGTAATCCGATTGCTTCTGCCCCTGCCAGAAGAGCACAGGCGTTACGTTCATGCCGTTCGTACCGGGCAGTCAACCCTTCTTCTAAGACGACGCGCAATGCCTCTCGTAATGCATAAATCATTGACATCGAAACGGTGTGATGATAACTCCGTTTCTCGCCGTGCCAATAGTTTTCAAGAAGCACCATATCCAGATAGAAACTCTGGATGGGTGTTTTTCGGTTCCGAATCACGTCAACAGCACGTTCGTTGAAACTGATAGGTGAGAGACCGGGTGGACCGGCGAGGCATTTCTGTGTGCAGCTATAAGCGATATCAATGCCGCGTGCATCCAAGTCCACAGGTTGCCC
>JAAXHI010000506.1:4429-5790 GCA_012270875.1 Candidatus Poribacteria bacterium
GGCAACCAGTTTCAGCGCGGAAGTCTTCGCGACGGCTTCGGCAATCTTTTCGGGACGGATGTGTGTTCCCCACTCTGCTTCTACCGTTGTAACGACACCACCACACCGTGCAGCGATGTTGGCGATCCGCTCGCCAAAGTAACCGTTAATACCGACAACGACACCGTCCCCGGGTTCAATAACGTTAGTGAGTGCGGCTTCCATACCCGCGGTGCCGGTACCGGAGACTGGCAGTGTCAGTCTATTCTCGGTTCCAAAGACTCGGCGGAGCAGCGCCACTGTGTCATCCATCACTTCAACAAATTTGGCATCTAAATACCCCAACATTGGGGTTGTCATTGCTTTAAGAACCCGCGCGTTCGCTTCGCTCGGTCCGGGACCGAGTAGCACGCGCGGTGGTACTATTAATTCATCGTACACTGTTTTAGAAGACTCCTCAAACATTATTTAATATTATTTATCGTAAAACAGAACTTACACAAATAGCGAATAACCGGTGTTATCCCGTTTTTTATGTATCACTATGATTGCGAATTCTCAGGATTGGGGTTTCAAGGTTAGGGGAGTTCATAAAAGAGGAGGATGCCTCACGGCATCCTCCTTCAGAGAAACCACGCTCAGGGAGCGAGGCTACAAGAAACCGGAAACCGTAGCGATTACTCGCCACCGCCGCCAGCACGATCAACACCTTCGCGTATTTCCAGATTATTTGCCCGCATGTAATTCAAGATCTCTTGGACCTTTATCTGGGCATACCGGAGTGCGTCGTTCACTTTTGGATCAGATGGTGGAGCAGTCTCGTATTTTGCCCACAACCGGTTGAAATACTCCAATGCGTCATTGAAATACGCATCGTCGTCATTCGCTAATACCATATACGCTTCTCCGATCTGCACGAAACCGAGGTCCGCGTACTTACTCGTCGGATACGCTTCAATGATTTTGTTGAATGCTTCGATAGTGGAGGTGAGCTGGGTTTTCTGCTCTTCACCTCTGACAAGTTTTGCCGAGTTCAGCATCTGATTCGCCTGTTCATACTCGTAGAAGGCAAGCGCATTAGCTGTATCGTTGAGATACTCTTGCGCTTTCCCTTTCGACTCAGCACTGATACCGGGCGTATTGATCGCTTGCTGGTAGTAATCAATCGCTTGTTGATAGAGACCGATACGTTGTTCTTGCTCAACGCCTTCCTCTGAGCCGGAGTTGAAGTACTTGTTGCCGATATTAATAAGAGCATCGGCAGTGTACTGACTATTCGGGTACTCTGCGGCGAGGACTTCGTTTGCGGCAAAAATCCGATCGTACCAACCCTGCTGTGCTTCAGCATCCCCTGCTTCCATCGCGGCTTCACTCAGGAGCTG
>JAAXHI010000506.1:5912-19924 GCA_012270875.1 Candidatus Poribacteria bacterium
GAAGCGAAGTAGGATTCACCGACGTGATACTGCCAGTAAGCCGCATCTTTAGCACTCGGATAGCGGCGCACCATATCACGGAACACATCTGCAGCGGCGACGAAATAGTTGACCGCTGTTTGAGACATCTCACCGTCCATACCTACCTGCATCCGTCCCAACTCGAAGTTCGCAGCGGCGAGGTAGTTCAGAGAAGTCTCTGTATTCTTGCGGAGATCTTCCGATTTCGGGAATAATCCCTTATCGACGTAGTTGACAAATGTTGTCAGGGGCGCGAGGGCACTTGTCAGGTCTTGTGGCAGTTTCACGCCGATACCGACAGAGTAGGAAATCTGACCGGCTTGGAATAGCGAGTTCTGCACATACGGGATGACCGTCTTCTTATCCGCTTTTTCAACTGGTGCTGCGATTGTATTCACTTCAAAGAAGGAACTGGATGCCATACGACTCGCATCGATATAGGGCTGGAGGTCGGTGCCGGGTGCGTTAGAGAACAGAGAACGCGCTTTGTCGGAGTAGAGGAAACCGAGGTTATATTGCGCTGCGGCTTTTTCTGCCACACTCGCGTTCGGATTCGCCTTTGTTCGACTCAGTGCTTCCTCAGCTTCAGCAATGGCTTCATCTAAGCGTCCCAATTCTACGTAAAGCGTCGAGCGACGGATACCCGCATCAGCGACCATTGAGGCAACACTCGTGTTATCGGAACCGCTGTATTCGCCGATCAAGGTTTGGAAAACTTCCAAGGCTTGATCAGGTTGGCTCACTTTGTCCTGATAAATTAGCCCCATCCGGTAGTAGGATTGCGCTTTGGTGAGCGGATCGTTAACGAGTTCAATGGCGTTCTGGTAACTCATCAACGCGCTCTGATTGTCTTGGAGTTGTTCCTCTTGCGCGAATGCCATGGCGAAATAGGAACGTCCCTTCAGGTCAGTGTCCTCAGTATTTTCAATAATATACTGATATTCTTGGACCGCTGCCTGATGGTCACCGAGAGTGCCGTTGAGTTCAGCGAGACGTGAATGTGCTTGGAAAACGAGTGTCTTCCGCGCTTCATCGTCGGTTTTGCCTTCTTGTGCTGTAACCTGTCGGAAGGCGTTCGCTGCACCTTTCGGATCCTCTAACCCTAATAATGCCAGACCTGCGGTGTAATTGGCACTGATGAGGTTATTTGCATCATTTGTCAGCGTTGCCACTTTTCCTGCGGCATCTGCAGCGTTTTGGAGGCTGAGCTTCTTGCTACCCGCATCAGTTGCAGCTTGTGCAATCTGATAATGACAGACGGCTGCTTGATATTGCGCGTTCGGAGCGAGTTCGCTATTCGGGAAAGTTTGCACGAAGAAGAGATACTCCGCGAGTGCTTCGTCATAGCGTTTCGCTGAGTAGTATTCATGTCCGATCTTCAGTTGTGAACGACTCCGTGCGTCTTCCGGTGCGCCGGCATTGTCAACAATCCGTTTCAGAGAGGCGACGAGGGTATCAATATCAACATCTTCACTGCTATTTTCAATAGCCGTCGCCTTAATCAACTCGATATGTCCGAGTGTCTTAAGTACAAGCTCATCATCACTCCCTGCAAACTTATCGTTCGCTTCATCAACAAGCGTAAGGATGAGCGGCCACTTCTCTGTAGCGTTCTGTTTTTGTGCGGCATCCCGATAAGCGAGTGCCAAACCGTAATAGGCTTCAACGGCGTTCGGGCTATTCGGATAGTCCGCAATCACGCGTTGGAAAGCGGTTTCGGAAGATGCCAAGAGTTCCACTTTTTCAGAAGCCGCTTGATAATAGCACAGTCCGACGAGATAGAGCGCGTCATCGGCGTATTCACCTGTCGGATTGCCATCAACAACAGCTTGATATTGGGCGGCTGCTTCTTCAAACCGTTCCTCAGCACGGAGTAGGTCTGCAAGCTTAATTTCTGCTAAGGAGCGATTGTCGGCATCAGCAAGCCTATCTAAAATGCTGTTGTAGTAGTTAATCGCACCCTCTTTATCGCCTTCTTTGACGTGACTATTAGCAATAAGGAGCAGGGCGCGTTCAAAGTATTCACTCGTTTCAGGAATGGATGCGTACCGATCGCGGGCTTGCAACCAGTCACCGAGCATCTCATGGGAGAGTGCTTCGTTCATGAGACACGCTTCAACCTGTGCGACACGTTCGCCAAAGTCATCATAACGTTCCTCAGCGACACCTGGGAGGAAGGCATCATCGTTAAACTTAGCGACGGCTTGTTGATATGCTGAGACGGATTTCTGGAGGTGCTCTTGATTGAAATCCATGCCTGCATCGCCTTCTTGATAGCCTTCAGGTTTAGCGGCTTCATAGTAGGAGCGTCCTTCAAAGAATTTGCCCATCAACTTAACGAGGTGGAACTTCGGTAGGTCGCGGTATTCCCACAATTTCGCGTATTCTTCAGCGGCTTCAACGTACTGGTGGAATTCCGTCCGTTTGATGTCTGCAAATCGGAGTTGTACCTCTGCAGCGAGGATGTCGAACTCGTTATCGTTTTTGTTCTTTTCGATAAACTCGCGTGCGACCGTTTCGAGTTCTTCCTTACGTCCCAAGTCGTTGAGTGCCCAAATTGCACCATAGAGCGCGTGCGGTGCGACCGGATCTTGCGGGTAGTTGTCAATCGTTTTTTGGTACCACCCTAAGGCGAGTTCCAGCGTCGCTGTGCCGGCTTCCATATCACCGCCTTTGCGTTGGTCGCTGCCGAGTTTGTAGTACGCCTCCCCGATCTGGTAGGAGCAGTAAGGAATATAATCGGTCTCTTCTTGGTGTTCGTTAATAACGCGCTCGTAGGCGACGGCTGCCTCACTCCAATTCCCTAAACGGAAATGGCTATCAGAGATACCGACTTTCGCTTCAGCAATGAAGTCGCTTTCAGGGTATTGTTCGAGGAGCGTGTTGTATGAAACAATCGCGTTTTCATAGTCCCCCTGATCATAGTATGTACTTCCGATAGCAGATTGGATTTCCGATTGGAGTCCGCGGTCTGCAGTGTTCTGAAGTGCGAGTTCATAGTTGACGCGTGCGTTGTCATAGTCTTTTTGACGGGCATAGATCGCGCCTTGGTCAAAGTACGCCGCTGTGACGTATTGACTTTCAGGGAACTGCGTGATGAAGTTGGTATACCGACCGATTGCTTCATCGTCCCGACCGAGTTGGTTCAAGCTATAAGCGGCTTTATACATCGCCTCGGCTTGTAGGTCCGCGTAGTTCTTGAATTCCTCTGTCGCGATTTTATCGAATTCCTGATAGGCTTGCTCGTAGTTAGACTCATTGAGGAACGACTGTGCGATGAGGTGTTGTGCGTCATCTTTGAAGTCGGAATTCGGGAAACCGTCAAGCACAGCTTTGAATGCCTGCCGTGAGTCTTCGTAGTTTTGCAGTTTATAGTTGAGCTGCCCGATCGCATACCAAGCGTTTTCGACGAAGAGACTGTTTGGGAAGTTCTCAATAAGCTGCGTGAACTTCGGTTCAGCCAATTCAAACTGCTCTGTCCGGTAGAGGATGTGTCCCCAGAGATAGGTTAACCCCTCTTGGTGTTTCGGAATGGTAGCGGTCGGTGCGACCTTTTCAATGAATTCGATCGCAGTGTCATAGTGATTGACATCGCCGGACTGTTCGGCGAGACGAGAATAACTGACAGCGATCTTATAGTTAGCGAGCGTGGGGAAATCCTTATCAATAACTTCGGTCTTCACACCGCGCTTCGTTGATTCTTCGAGTGCCTCGGTATATTTAGCGATTGCGCCTTCATAATCCGCTTGTCCATAGAGGTCTTCAGCGGATTGGAAGAGCTGCTCTACTTTTTTCGAGCTGCCCATCATAAAGGGTGAAAGTAGCGCGACCACTAAGGCGAGGCCACCAATAATTCCCAAAATCCTTGGGTTCATTATATTCTCCTTTAGTTATCAGAGTTGGGTTTTACTGCGTTCAACCCAATCTACGGGATAGTTAGAGTTCTATCGGATCGTGAACCGCTGCAACGGAGAGCATCTCCAGCGGTACATCCAACAATTTTTGTGAAAAACCTTTAAGTTCACTCCGTTTGCGCTTATACTGCTGGAGTGCCTGCTGTCCTGTATTGATACCTCGCAACAACAGGAGGGCATACCTACCTTCGGTGAGTACATCTCGGCTCGTGCGCCGCGCCCAGATTGCGCCTTGTGAAGGAAATTCCGCGTAGGCGAGCAATTCCGAATCGATGTCCAAGGCAACACTCGGCATTGTATCGGAACTATCTTCATGGAGCGTTGTGAGGATATACCCATCTATCATCGGTTCGTCAGTGAACTTCCAGACATCGGACCCTGAATCTACAGCAGGTGTCTCGGTCGTCCGTTCACTACTCACGTTTTGACGGATGCCGACAGATTCGGTTGCTGTTTTATCCTGTTGAATTGCAAGCGTTACGGCAGGCTGTACACCGGCAGATGGCAAGCGTGTGTATTCGTCATTATTGTGCATCGAAATTTGTGTTAGCAAGAACGGTGTTGCGATCAACACTATCATCGCTAATGTAAGAACGTAATAAGGGAGTGCGTGTTGTCTTATAGAAATGAATCTGCTGGGACGGAAACGATCCGCGTATCGATAAACCTGTGTCAGCAGTTGCCAACCGAGACGCGTCGTGGCCGCAGCAAAGCGTTGATGGAGGGCAGTCGGTGCACTCTGTTCAATACGTTTCTGAAGCTGCGTTGTAAACTGTGCATAATAGGTCTCGGACGCTTCGGGTTCAACATAAAAGTTTTTGAGCAGATGCTGCGTCTTTTTCAGGTCGGCGACCTCTCGTTGACAGGACCGACAGGCGCGGATATGCGATGCGACATCGGCTGTCTGCTGTTCGGAAAGCGTTCCATCTATATAGTCAGATATAAGGCGTTCTATTTTGTAGCACTTTGATCTCATTGCTATTCTCCACGACATTCTGTGTTTCCAATTAATTAATAACTGGTGGGGTTTGAAACACTGTCAGCGGTATCCAATTTGTGATCCTTTTAGCCATCCATTTTAGTCAGAAGGTTGGGGAGGGAGCAGTAAATGAATCTGTGCCCAGTTTAATCAGTTAAATTGCTCCGGCATCCACATACGGTTTGAGTAAAGTGCGGAGTTTCTTGCGTGCGTAGTGCAGTCGCGAACGGACTGTCCCTTCGGAGCAGTTAAGGATTGAGGCGATCTCAGCGTGTGTGAGTCCCTCAAATTCGTGAAGGATGACCACTGTCCGATGCTTCAAGGGCAAGCTATTGACTGCCTCTGTAACGTATTGCCGGAGTTCTGCTTTCTCCGCATGTGTTTGCGGGTCATTTGCGAGCTGCGCACGGTAGCGTGCGGTTGCTTCGTATTCTGCTTCTGTCGCTGTTTCAAATGTGCATTCTCGCCGGCGTTCTCTACGCTTGACAAAGTTGAGTGCTTCATTCACGGCTATCCGGTAGAGCCAGGTCTCGAAAGCGGCATCCCTCCGGAATGTGTGAATTGATCGGTAAACTTTGATAAAAGTCTCCTGCATCACGTCGTCAGCATCAGCGTGATTCTTGGTAATCTGCACCGCGAGACGGTAGACCATCCGTTTATATCTTTCCACCAAGGGTGCTAATGCTGTTTCGTCGCCTTCACAAAGGTCGGCTATGAGCAAGGTTTCCGTTCTATCCACCGAACTTCTCTCCTTGATATTTCTGACTGATTAATGGGTTAGACAACACTTTTTCAAAAACCGTTCAAAAAAATTATATTTTATAAGGTTTTACAATAAAATCGACAGTTCAGACAAAATACACTTTGCTGCCTATTATAGCATTAATGCAGAAATTGTGTAAATAGAAAAATTATGACTGTTTCAGGACTCTTTAGTTTTCGGTTTTGATTTTGGTTTTCGTTTATAAATGTGATATAATCTTTCATGTCAGGACAATACATGGGATACTCCTTCAATGGGTTGGGTTTCATTAAAGGATACCCATTATCCTGACAACTCACAACTTTATTTATGAACCACCCTCATTTAACTAACGACTGAAAACTGAGAAAGGAAAAACATGATCGCTTTAAGTGTCAATATCAACAAAGTCGCAACTTTGCGAAACTCGCGGGGTGGTGATATTCCGGATATGCTCACCGCTGTTGATACCTGTGTCGCTGCGGGGGCGCAAGGTATCACTGTGCATCCGCGTGAAGATGAACGCCATATCAGACCCACAGATGTGAAGGACATCGCCGAACGCTTAATAGAAATCAATACGCAAAAAACACCCACCATTGAATATAACATTGAAGGCGATCCGAGACCTGACCTCATTGATATGGTACTCCGCACGAAACCGACACAATGCACCCTCGTTCCCGTTGTAGTAGGTGAGATAACGAGCCATACCGTTTGGGATATTCGTAAAGATGGTGCGACGTTGAAACCGATCATTGCAGCGTTGAAAGATGCGGGTATCCGTGTGAGTCTGTTTAGCGGGACAGATGTTGAGCAGATAGCGAGGACGCGCGACATCGGCGCAGACAGGATTGAACTCTACACCGCTCCGTACGCGATGGCAGAGACGGCGGCAGAGATTGCCAGCGAATTCGCGTCGTTGGAAACCGCAGCGGTGAAGGCAGTGGATTTGGGACTTGGTGTCAATGCTGGACACGATCTGAATCTTGACAACCTACCTTTGATGCAGAAGTTACCCGGACTTCTCGAAGTCTCTATCGGGCACCACCTCATGGCAGACGCACTTTATATCGGGATGGAAGCTGCCGTCAAAGCGTATCGACGCGCACTGGGGCAGCAGACAACATGACAACATCCAAAACATGCGCTGTTTTCGATTTAGATGGCACGATTATTCGCGTCTCCTCAGAGCAAGTTTTTCTATCATACCTACTGAGTCACGGTGAAATTCCGATACCGAATCTGCTGGCATGGACAGCCAATTTCCTGCGGGTTAAGTCGCTCCCAGCGGCGAAGTCTAACAAAGTCTACCTTCGCGGTTTGACGCAGCAACGCATCCATGGGATTGCGCGACGCTGCTTCATTGACACACTCCGTCCGAGTATCGCGCCCCATATTGCGGAATTGATCCAAGGGCATCGCGCTGAAAGCCGAACGGTTATTTTAATGTCAGGCTCGTTGTCGTTCCTCGTTCAACCGTTCCATGCGTATTTCCAAACCGACCTAATGGTTGCCCATGAACTGGAGATCGTTGACGGAAAGTTCACAGGACAACGTGTCGGATTGCATCCTTTTGCGGAAAACAAAGCGAAACTCGCTCAGCAACTCGCGACTGAACACGGATTTGACCTGAGTAACTCTTACGCGTATGGAAATCACCACACAGATGCACACAAGTTAGCACTGTTCGGATACCCAGTTGCCGTTAACCCGGACCGGAAGTTACGGCAAATCGCGGAGGAAAAGGGGTGGCAGATAGAACGATGAGACTTGAAAAGTATATTGCTACCTCAGGTATTGCTTCTCGGCGGGCAGTGAAAAAGAGTATCCTCGCCGGATTGGTCACTGTCAACGGCGAACCTGTTCTGGTTCCGGGACACCCCATCAACGTAGAGACGGATGCCGTCGAATTTGAAGGGAAACGGGTTAAACCGCTGATGGAACGCATCTATCTGATGCTGAACAAACCCGCTGGCTACCTGACGACACGCAGCGATGAACGCGGGCGTCCGACCGTTATGAACCTCGTTGCAGACCTACCTGAGAGTATCTATCCGGTTGGACGCTTGGATTTAGAGACCGAAGGACTTCTCATCTTCACGAATGATGGAGACTTTGCCTATCGGTTGCTACATCCGAGCCACGAGATAGCGAAAACTTATCTCACATGGGTGAAGGGTGTACCGGATGACAGCGCAGTTCAACGGTTACGTCAAGGTGTCACGATTCCGAGCGGGAGAACGGCACCCGCGAAAGTCGAACGGTTAAAAGTAAGCAGAGATGGCGCGTCAACGCAGTTTGAGGTGGTCATCCACGAGGGGAAAAAACGGCAGGTGCGGTTCATGTTTAAAGCGGTAGGGCATTCAGTGATTCGTTTGAAGCGGGTCGCGGTTGGTACTTTGCGGTTAGGCAATCTCCCACAGGGGCAGTATCGACTGCTGACCCCGCAGGAGATTACGACGTTAATGGAATTGTAGGCGCGGTTGAAAACCGACCTATCGGAGATCGTTAGTTGGAACTCGCCAAATCTTTCACGTGTTCCAGCATCGTTTCAGTGTTCTGTCTGAGGCCCGCATCAGAGGTATGATGGACTAATTTCTCAAGCACCGAGATCGCATCATCAAAATTCCCTTTGATGGCGTGCGTCACGCCGAGATAATATTGAGCATGTTCATTGCTGTCGCTTTTCGGGTATTTGTCTATCACGATTGTGAAGTGAGCAACCGCCTTTTCATAGTACATCGTGGCTTTTTCAGCGTCTTTAGCCATAGCACTTTCAACCTTAGTCCCGTAAGCGAGTCCGAGTTGGTTGTGCAATTCAGGGAGTAGTCCTGTACTATTTCTCGGATCGTGCTTAACTGCCTTCTCACTGAGCGGGAGTGCGTTTTCGAGCTGCTTCCGCTCGAGATAGGTGAGTGCAACCTGTACATTAAGTTTGGCATCGTCCGGCATCTTTTTTAGCTTGGCGAGCTGCTCCATGAAGGCTTTCTCTTTTTCCAAGGCAGTCTCCATAATCGGTGAAAACTGTTCGGGAGGCAGGAATCCTGTAGCCTTTTGGATGAGACCTCCATCAGGACTGACAAACAGAACAACGGGATAAGCGGTGACGCCGTATCGACTTCGTGTCTCTTCATTGATGGGACGTTCCTTATCCTCGGGATTCACTTTGACGGGAACAAATTTTTCAGCGAGAGCGATAATACGAGTATCTGTGAACGTTTCGGCATCCAGCCGATCACAGAAACCTCACCAGTCAGTATAGAAGTCCATCATTAGCGGTTTGCCGGTCTCCGCAGCTTTTGACAGGCTTTCTTCAACGGATTTACTCCACTGGATTTCCTCGCTCGCAACGAGTCCGGGTACCACACCTACTATCAATAGCAGGACACCGAGTTTTGCCAAATGAGAAGTGGTTCGGTGAAAAACAAAATTAAACATCAATTTTCTCCTTTAAGGGTTGTTAGTATCAGCAGTCTGCGTGCTACTGTTCGGTCGAAGCGGCCTCGCTTTGTTCGAGTGCAGCTGCGCTGGTTGTTTTGCTCGATAGCGTTGTCCGACACTTGAAACAGGTAATAATAATTCTGACGAGTGCTTTCTGTCTGCCAATACTCGACTGCTTCTGTTCTGTTTGGACGTGCCTTTGGCAGCGCGGGCACCATTGTTGTTTTGCAGCTAACATAATTAATGACTCCATTGTGAGGCTGCGTCTTCCGCTTACGAACGGAAGTAGACACACCTCATCACGATAAAAGTTCCAATAGTCGAATGATTTTTCACGATGTTCAGCGTGCTGTAAACATATTGAAAGAATGTCCAAGTAGATAAACCGGACGGGACTAAAAACACCTCGCTCAACTACATCTTCTATACGATTCTGATTCGACAAACGTTACTTCCCGACGCAGAATTGTGAGAAAATTCTATCGAGAATATCCTCAGTTGTTGTTTTGCCGACGATGTCACCGAGGCCATCAAGGCTGATGCGTAGATCCACAGCAACGAGCTCAGGTGGCATACCGTTTTCGAGACTCTCTATCGCATACCTAAGTCCTTCATCAGCGCGTCGAAGTGCTTCCTGATGGCGCGCGTTTGTCACGATTGGTGATTCACCGATATTCAATTCACCGCCAAGTAGTTCCTCAGAGACAACGGCTTTTAGTTTTTCAAGTCCTTTCCCTTCAGGAATCGCTGTCTCCACAACCCGTTTCTTCGGGCAGTGTGTGAGCAGTGCGGTTGGTGCCGTCACAACCGGTAGGTCAATCTTGTTAAGAATAAGAATTGCCCTCGGTGATGCTGCTATCTGTAAGAGTTCGAGATCGGCATCGTTCAGCGGTTGTGACGCATCGAACATCAGGAGTAGCAATTCTGCTCTATCAAGCACCGCTTTGCTGCGTTCAACACCGTGTTGCTCTACAATGTCATCTGTCTGCCGAATTCCAGCAGTATCAATCAGTTTCAACGGGATACCGTCGATATTAACTGTCTCCTCAATTGTATCGCGCGTTGTGCCGGGGATGTCTGTTACGATTGCGCGTGTCGTGCCAACAAGGGCATTGAGTAGACTTGATTTTCCGACGTTCGGTTTACCAAGTATCGCAACATTAACACCCTCCGTGATAAGTCTACCTTCGGCGGCGGTTTCGAGGAGTGTAGTTAAGTCGGTCTGAATTGCCCGTGCGGTTTCGAGTTGCGCCTCCACCTTCATAAAATCCAGGTCTTCTTCAGGAAAATCAATAGAAGCCTCGATTTCTGCGAGTAAACTCGCGAGTTGATCACTCAAACGATTAACAGTATCCGAGAGTTTACCAGCGAGTGCCTCTACAGCGATTTTCCGGCTCAGGTCTGTCTTTGAAGCGATGAGTTCTGCGACTGCTTCGGCTTGTGCGAGGTCGAGTCTGCCGTTAAGAAAAGCGCGTTTTGTAAATTCGCCCGGTTCTGCTATCCGTGCCCCATTTTTCACTACTAAGTCTAACACCGCTGTGAGTGGGACTATTCCGCCGTGGCAATTAAATTCGACGATATCTTCCCCTGTATATGTTCTTGGTGCGTGCATAACACCGAGCAGGACTTCATCAATAACTTCATCGGATGCCGTTGCATCTATGACATGCCCATAAGTAAGCGTATGCGTCGGCAGCTCGGTCGGGGGTATTACGCGCGGTGAGCGGAAGACTTCAGCGGCGATCGGCAGGGCAAGCGAACCGCTGACTCGGACGATGCCGATACCGGCTTCACCGCGTGCTGTTGCGATAGCTGCAATTGTATCGTGGAATTTCATTTTATTGGACCTGACGCATAGATACGGCTCTGGGAGATCCACAAAAGGACAGAACAATTAAATAGCATCGTTTGATTAAGGCTGTTGCGTTGTAACGACGACACGCCGCATTTCACCTTCACCTTGACTATAGGTAGACACGACATTGTCTTCTTTTAAGGCGACATGAATGACGCGCCGGTCGCGTGCGGACATCGGTGCGAGAACAACCTCTCGGTCAGTATATTTAACTTTTTCTGCGACTTGGTGTGCCATTTCAACGAGGCGTTCTTCTCGACGTGCTCGATAGCCTTGGGTATCGACAAACACCCTTCTTTTTACAAGTGAGGCTTTATTGATGATACAATTAAGGATCCGTTCAATGGAATCAAGGGTCTGTCCGTGTTTTCCGATGAGCAAGGCAGGCATGTCCGTGAGGATATTGAGATGCGTGCTTCCGTCAATGAAACTACTCTCAATTTCGGCATCAACTTGCATCCTATTGAGAATTTCTTTCAGAATTGTCTCCGGTGCAGAAGAGACATCTTGCTTGAGCGTGGCTCGGATTTTCGCCGGTTTTGCGCCGAAATTCAGAATCCCTTTCGTCGGTTCATTGACGATGTCGATTGTAACCTGCTCCCGGGTTGCTTCGAGTTCGTTGAGTGCGTGTTCAATTGCTTCCTCCACTGTGTCGCCTTCGGTTTCAATATAGTGTTGCACAGGTCATGTCCTCCTCGAATGAACGTTTTGGCAGTGAAGTCGCTGATGCGGCGCAAGGCTGCGGTCTGGAGACTTTGCCGTATAAAGTTGGCTTATAATTTCTGCTATTATTTGGCGTTGTTCCGTTTTTTCGTATTTACTGTTGCGATAGGTTCCTCGTCAGGCGCGTTTCGGTTTTGTAAGTATTGCTGTGCTATCGTGAATACATTGTTGCATAACCAATACAACACGAACCCCGATGCCCAGTTATAAAAAATAAAGATAAAGATGAGCGGCATAAATTGCATCAATTTCGCTTGCATGTTATCTGTCGTAGGGGTCATATTACCGACGAATTTCTGTTGAAGCCATGTTGTGAGACCATTTATGATCGGTAGTAAGCGGATAGCGTCTATCTCTGTGAGGAGCAACGGGATCGTGAAAGGCAGCTCGATTAAAGTATCTGGTGCCGAGAGGTCGTCAATCCAAAGTAAGAAAGGTGCCCCGCGTAACTCTACAGCACTACCGAGAAGTGCGAAGAGTGCCCAAAAAATCGGGATTTGTGGGAGCCATGGGATACAGCCTCCTAATGGGTTGACCCCGTTTTCCTTATAGAGTCGCATTGTCGCTCGATTGAGTTTCTGTGGATCGTCCCTATATTTCTCCTTCAATTCCAGCAGCTGCGGTTGAAGTTGCTGCATCTTCTTCATGGAATTGTGTGCTTTACGCGTGAACGGATAAGAGATTAACTTCACTAAGGCTGTCAGCAGGATAATCGCGAGTCCGTAGTTCCCGAAGACGGCGTGCAACCCTTTGAATATCCAGAGCATTCCCCATGCGATGGGCCAGAAGAATCCGAAGTCAATAATTTTCGACAGACGAAGCGGGTTGTCTGGTGCGTTTGGTGTTTCAATTCCCTTTAGGATTGTATCGTCCTTCGGTCCGACGTATAGCCGGAAGGTATGCATCTCCTTCTGCTGAGGTTCGAGGTAAAAACTTCGCAACACGAGTGAGGCGGTGTCTGTTGGTGCGGTGACAGAAATATCTGTTGCGGTGTTTGCTTGCGGTGTTTCTGTGAATTTATATGTTGCTCCGAGTTCGGGGTCTGGGATCATTAGTGCACTGAAATACTGGCTGTCCATCCCTGCCCAGAGCACGGTCGCCATAGCGTGCTCAGCTTTCAATTTGCGTTCCGGTTTACCCTCTCCGATATAAGCCTTCGCGCCCTCTTTGCCGCGTCGACCGCGTTTACCGCTCCTTTTTTCGTGCGGTAGTAGATCCGCATTGATACCGCGTCCCCACTGCAGTTCATATCCATTTGCGAGTTCGGCACCGCCCATGAGCAGCGGTTGATCGGAAACGTTTTGGAAGGCTATCGCCATATCAACGAAGTAGGTATCTGGATTGAAGGTGAACTGCTTTGCTACCTGAAGTTTGTCCCCGATTGTTGTTGTAAATGTAAGTGTTGCGATATCCTGTCCGTTTGTAATGTCGATTTCGGATTTATCTGCTGCCCACGTGGCGCGGAGGGCATCAAGTTGTATCTGCGAATTCGCGAACCGGAGTGCGAGGCAGTTCAACGCGTTCTCTGGAATCAGATTCAAAGGCGTATTCGCGGTATCTGTACGGTCTGGAAAATGGTTGAGTTGCCACCGCTTGGCGATTGCGAGTTTCTCGTTAAAGACAATACTATATTTATTGGTTTGGACGTTGACTTTTGCGTCGTCTGGACGCTCCTCAACGGCTGTCCAGAGGTCTGGACTGAGTGGTGTCCCGGCTCCTTCAGATGTTGCCTGTGTCGTGGGATCAATTGGTATTTCGCCTGCTCCTGGTGCTGTGGGTGTTTCTTGGGTCGTTGGCGTTTCTTCGAGTTCAGGGACAATACGGTCTTTGAGCATATAATGACTGGCAACTTGCCATCCAATGATTACGATAACCATTAGAATCAGTGCCAGAATGTAATTTTTGCCCATTGAGATTAGGTGCTCCTCATTTTATTTTATTCTATATTTTTTAGGTCCGCATCCGCTATTTTAGCGGATCGAAGCCACCCGGATGATACGGATGGCATTTTGAAAGTCGTTTAAGTGTTAGCCAGCACCCTTTGAGCGTTCCGTACCGCTTTAAAGCCTCAAGTGCATATTGCGAACATGTAGGGTAGAAACGGCACGAAGGTGGGAATAACGGTGAGATAAAGCGTCTATAAAATCGGATCGGGTATGTAAGTATCGCCGTTCTACCCGGTGCGTCTTCTGACGGCTGCGTTTTATGCTGCTTCGTGTCTGTTTGTTGATGCTTGCAATGTGGCACGCCGGTGTTCCTCTTTTGTCGTGTTGGCTGAACTGTTTAAAATTGACGCTTTCCGAAATAGGGCAGCCAATTTATCTTGCGCTTCCT
>JAAXHI010000505.1:0-2950 GCA_012270875.1 Candidatus Poribacteria bacterium
ATAATCTTTCATGTCAGGATAATACACGGGATACTCCTTCAATGGGTTGGTTTTCATTAAAGGATACCCATTATCCTGACAACTCACAACTTTATTTATGAACCACCCTCATTTAAGTTGTTATCTGGGAAGGTTAGAAAACCGTTGATAAGTTCCTCTAACGCCAAGTAAATCTTGTCCCCGAGATCATCCGACACTGAGACAGTATAGCGGATACTGCCTGACAACACATCATCCAGAAAAGATTGATTAGAGGTATCCGGTGCGAACGCATCACTCCGAAAAAAATAGTAAAAATAACGAAACGCTTCTGTATCTTCATTGATCAGTATCTTTTCAAGGTCAACCTCGTAAAAACTATCCAGTTTATAACTTGTGTCGCGGTGATAAAGTCTCCACAACTTCCCACTTGTGAGAATTCCCCACGTCAGTTCCGAAGTGCGAATATAAAAATCAATCTGGAAGTTGGGATTACTATTAGAAAATGGGTCCCCCGGTCCGTCTAATTTTTTGTCAAGGTTTCTGGTCCATGCTTTAGCATCACCGACAGCAATTGCTGTGTTGAAAAAGGCATTAGTATTAATATACGGACGTGCTCGCTCTAACGATTCCTGATCAGCGAAAAAGGCATAATCTGGCTGCTTTGTGCCTTGCGATGTACTTAATGCCGGCTGCACCCCAAAAGAATATCCAAGAATTTTGAGGACAGGACGGATAAATTCGTCTTCTGTTTGTGATTCATTCAGATTAGCAGTAGATTCAGCGATGGAAGCATAGCGTTGTTTAATCTGCTCATAGGTCGATTCCAATGCCTCTGATGTTTGCTCCTTTATTACTTTTTCGAGATAATAAGTAGAAAAAAGCCCTTGATTATTGTAAGTGGATTTTGCCATCTCCATTGTACCTTCATTTTCAATTTCTATTTAGTAAGTTCGGCTTTGCTGTGTTCAACCCATAGGTGTCAATTTAGCGATCTTCGGTGACGTTTTATAGACCATCTATATACACATGCCGCCCCTACAGGGCTAATGGGTTTGTTTCAACCAGTGAAGAAATACCCAAGCAAATAAACCCTACGGGACTAAAGAGGTTTCCGCGTAGGAGCCGGTTCGGTTAGGGGATTTAGTCTGGGAATAGACTAAATCCATTCCTTGTATTACATTCCGAACCTACCGGCTCTGGGACCAAGACGGTTATTTTTTCTAATTGACACCTATCGCTATGTTACACGATGCACAGCCTAACAGGCTATGCTACATGGATGCGTTTGCACAGCCTAACAGGTTATGCTACAAGTTGCTGATTTTATTCCTTGAATGAAGCCGTTATCCGCGGAATGCTCTCTTCGCAGGCGAAGCGTTCAATGCTGGAGGCTCCTACGAACCCGACGGTGTCGGTATGCGCATTGATATACGCAGCATCTGGTGCCTTTGCGATTGGCCCCCCGTGTGATAAGCAGATTACATCAGGATTCTGTGCCTTTGCTGCATCACATATTTCCTGTACACGTACAGCCGCGTCTTGAAGCGTAAAAGCAGTTTCTGCGCCAATCGTACCGCCGACCGTCGTGTTCATGTGTGCGATGATAACGTCCGCACCGACTTTTGCCATATTCTCAGACTCTTCAGGATTGAAGACATAGACGATGGTGAAGAGATCCATCTCGTGTGCGATACCGATGGTTTCGACCTCTTTGTAGAAACCCATCCCTGTCTCTTCAAGCGTTACGCGAAAAGTGCCGTCAATCACACCGACGGTTGGGAAGTTATTCACGCCATCAAAACCGACATCGCGGACCTGCTTGAGGAAATTGCGCATCCGACGCGTCGGGTCCGTGCCGTTGACCCCAGCGATGACGGGAGTCTCTTTGACGACAGGTAACACCTCACGTTCTCCCATCTCCATGACGATGGCGTTTGCATCACCGTAAGCTAACAGTCCCGCGCAGGATCCGAACCCTGACATCCGGTAGCGACCGGAGTTGTAAATTACAATCAGGTCTGCGCCTCCTTGTTCAGCGAATTTTGCTGTAATGCCTGTTCCTGCACCAACGGCAAGTAAAGATTTACCTTTATCTAATTCCGAATGGAGTCTTCCTAAAACTTCTTCTCTTCTATAATCTGGCATTTTTTTTAAATTTCCTTGCGGTTAAATGACGTGGGTTTGAAACTTGACTTGCTTTTCTTAAATCCGCTCTCCATTTCATTACGAGCTACGTTTTTGATGCTGTGAAGATGGGGATTACGCCTATTCCTTGCGGTTATAGTAAAACCTATAGTTAATTGGGCACTCTCAAACAGTCTGAATCCCTATAACAGGCATTCGGACTGGCACAAACTGGAAGTTTATGCTACGAATGTGTCTATTTATTTTTAGGTTTTACTATAATCAGAAACCTCTTGCTGAAAGCCGATAGCCGACTGCTGACAGCCATTCTGACGGCTAATCGCTATTCACCTCTTGATTTTGCCTGTAAACGCGCGGCTGCCCCTGCATCCCCGATGTGCATCGTGTCGTACGCTTGCTCGGAGGACTTGAATGGACCGACGCCTTTGTGTCCGTGCCAATCGCCTTGGTTCATAATCGGATTTGGCAACCCCGTCTCTTGTTCTCGTTGGCGAATCCAACTTTTCATCCGTGTTTCGAGGACATTGACGATGTCGGGATGTGTATCAGCGAGGTTGTTATTCTCATCGGGGTCTTGGATAAGGTTGTAGAGTTCAACGGGCGGCTTGAAGTGGAAGTCGGGTTCAAGTGCGACGATGAGTTTCCATTCGGGGGTCCGCCAACCGTGTTTGCGCATCCATGTGCATTCTGTGATATAGATCTCGCTATCAAAGGAAGTAACTTCGCCACCGATTAAGGCGGTAAGGCTCTGTCCGTCGAATTCGATATCGGTTTCGATGTCCGCGAGTTCAAGGAGCGTCGGGACGAGATCTTTGTGTTGATT
>JAAXHI010000505.1:2999-7984 GCA_012270875.1 Candidatus Poribacteria bacterium
ATGATCGTCTCGTCCATCACACCGCGCGTTTCAAGCGCATTAAAAAGTGTCTGGATACACGCATCCATGTAAGCGATTGCACCGTCGTATTGCGCGATGACATAGTCCTTATTGGTGATGCCGGGTGGCATCCAAGTGGCGAAGTAATCGCAGAACGGTTTAAACGTCATCACCGGTTCCATAGATTTATTGCTCGGATCGCATTCATCGCCGTGGTAGAACATGCGTTCATAAGGCGCGGGCGGTAGGTAGGGTGAGTGTGGATCCATGTGGCGTAGGAACAGGAAAAACGGTTTTTCGTCGCTCTGATCAATGAGTCGGTTCAGTTCAGGGAGTGTGGTTTTGTTGAGATTTTCGGCTTTCGGGCTGCGTCCGCTTTCATCGGGGCCCCATCCAGAGAACTCAAGGTAGGTATCAAATCCACGTGCGCTTGGACCCCCGAATCCAACACAGGTGGTGTCGTAGCCTTCATCCTTAAGGATTTCTGCTAAAGTTTTGACCTCTTCACGGAGCGGACCTTGGTGGCGCAACGCGACGACCTGCGTGCTGAATGTATCTAACCCCGTCAGCATGGAGGCGTAAGCACTCGTTGTCGGGATGTGTGCGCTGTAGGTTTTTTCAAAGAGGGTTCCGCTCTCTGCAAATCGATCAATATGCGGTGTCGTCAGAAGGTGGTACCCGTAGCAACTCATGTGCGTTGCGAGGAGCGAGTCGACTCCCATCAGTACGATATTTGGCTGTTTCGCCATATTACAAATCTCCTTTTTAATAGTTGTTGGTTATCGGTTATCAGTTAAGAGGTTTTTGATAATCCCAAACTCTCTTTCTGAGAACTGAAAGGTTTTTTCGTAGAAAAAACCGAACTGAAAACTGATAACTATTCTGCTTGTGTCGCCCAATCTTTATGCCAGACGAGTGTGTTCTGTTGGTTGTTGTCAAGCATGTCCCCAATTTCGAGCGAGTTAAAATAGTCTTCCGGTAGGATGTTTCGTTTGCCGTTGAAGGTGCATCCATCAGGCATAAAGCCGCACGTCATTGCGCGACGATGGGAGAACGTCATGTTCGCGCCAGCACCGTGTGCGCATAAGCCGTTGTGCCAGACCATAGAACCTGCTGGACAGGGTGCCGATTGCGGTTCAAGTGCTTTCCATTCTGGATATACATCGAAGAGCGCGCCTATGTTTTCGCCGATACCGACGTTATCGAAACGTGCGGTTTTATGGGTGCCGGGTAGATACCACATACAGCCGTTTGCCAGTGTAGCGTCGTCTAATGCGACCCAGAGCGAAATGGCATCCCGTGAATCAAATGACCAGTAAGGGACATCAAGGTGCCATGCAGTCGGATTACCGGATGGCGGCTTAATCAACGCTTGATCGTGCCATATCCGCATCCCGTTAACGCCTGCGAGCAGTGTTGCCATCTTCCCGATTTTCGGATCGTGTATCAGTTTCCGCATGCCTGTGTGTGAATCTGCCAAACGCAGGCATTGTGTAAAGACCCGTGCATAAAAATTAGACGGATCTAACTGGTTGGTCATGTGTTCAACGGAGGTGCCGAGCCGTTCTTCGACGGATTCGTCGGTGCAACGTCGCCATTCTTCGAGTTCATCGGCATCAAGGAAGTTCTCAATGACGAGAAATCCGTTTTCTTGGTAAAAATCAATTTGTTCTGTGGTGAGTTCGTGTCGCATTTTCCAGACGCTCCTTTAGTTCTTTTTAGCAAGGGGTTCGCGATGCCCCTTTGCAAAATTGTATCACAGAAGCGATATATAGACAAAAGAAAAATGGCAGATTAGCCATCAGCCATCAGCAGTCAGAAATCCATTGTCTCTTTCACCGTTTTTCTGACTGCTGCGTGTCAAGTCCTATACACACAGGGCAATCAAGAATACCGTTGTTTCACCATATCAGTAAAAGGCGTGTAACCTGCATTATCCGTGATAATTCGCGATTCAGACGAACTCACTGATGGCTGATGGCTGATAACTATAAAATATGTTGAATTGTGATATGCGATTGTGATATAATGTTTTTAGAGGTTGTAGAAACGTAGCGTATTGTTGTTAGTCCATATTGTGAGGTAGTCCTGTGAATTGTGAAATGAGCGAAACCCGAATGCGAATCCTGCAACTGCTGAAAATGCGTGCTGGCATGACTGTCGGTCAACTGACAGAGGCGTTGCATATCAGTCAGATGGGGGTCCGACAACACCTTGTTATACTTGAATCCGAGGGATTGATTGAGTACTACCGAGAGAAGCAGGGGCGCGGTCGTCCGCGTCATATTTATCAATTAACTGATGAAGCGAACAGTCTTTTCCCGACAACCTATGCTAACTTTGCTGTTGGACTGATGCATGAGGTGGCAAAGTTTAACGGTCCTGGTTTCATCAATAAAGTCTTCCGTGGACGGATGAAGTCGCAGTTGGAAACGTATCAACAACGGCTTGCTGGTAAAGCACTCCGTGAACGTATTGAAGAGCTTGCGCGTATTCGTGATGAAGAGGGATACATGGCACGTTTTGAAGAGGCTGAGGACGACTATATTTTAACTGAACATAACTGCCCAATCGCGGTAATTGCGCACGAATATCCATACGTATGCGAGATTGAATTGGCACTTTTCCGGCAATCCTTAGATGCGAAGGTTGTTCGCGAAGAACACCTGATGCAAGGCAGCCACAAATGTTGTTACCGGATTTCAAAGACGAAAGCGTAATAGGCTTTAAAACAGGTGCTACTACGGTTTTCAAGGATAAAACCTAAAAATGTCGGATCAAACAGGGAGGCGAGGCTTTTTTAAGGAAGCCTTGAGCCAAATTATTCAACCTGTCGCCGAACTTCTTGATGACAGGATAGGTGGGCATTTGCCAGTTGAGCCACCGAAGGCGCGTGCCATCTTACGACCACCGGGCGCGTTGCCAGAAGCAGAATTCTTGGAGAAATGCCATCGGTGTGGAAACTGCGTCAAAAACTGCCCTGCGAACGCGATTATACCTTTAGAGCATACGCAGTCCGATCTTAACAATACACCTTACATTGATCCTGATGTGCAACCGTGCGTTATCTGTGACTCGTTGGCATGCATGTACGTCTGCCCAAGCGGTGCTTTGCAACCCGTTTATGCGGAAGACATTAGAATGGGTTTAGCGGTTTTCAACGCCGAAACCTGTCTCCGCACGAAAGAAATTACTTGTACGTATTGCGTTGATACGTGTCCTATCGGAGATGATGCGATTCACCTCACAGCAGACGGTGTTGTAGAGGTGATTGACGCTGGATGTACCGGGTGTGGGGTATGCCAGTATGCCTGCCCAACTTCACCGAAATCAATAGTCATTGAACTCCGTATCTCTTAAAATATCGCTCACAGATTTAGGAACGCTTGGATTGCAATTCGCACCTTTTCGCGAGAGATATGTCTGTACTTACACAAATTCTTATGCAGGGTGCTGTGGATGGGCAGAGCCTACGCGATATCAAACCACCACTGGAGGTGCCGCAAACTCTGTTCCCCTACTTCATCGGTGGTGTGGTAATCCTCGGCTTTATAATCGCTTCGATATGGTATTGGATTCAAAAACGTCGTCAAACTTTACCTACCCCTGTAACATTAGCAGACGATACACCCTTAGCACACGAGGCGGCGTATGAACAGTTAGCGGCGATTGAGGCTTCGGACTGGCTCATACGTGGCGACATGGAAACGTATCATACCCAAATTGCTTACGTTCTCCGAGAATACATTCGGGCGCGGTATCGCATCCCTGCACTGGAATTGACAACCACCGCGTTGCTTCACGCGATGTCAAGCGCACAGATCCGTGAACCTTATGTTGCGCGTGTCCAGCAGTTGCTCACTAATTGTGATAGAGTAAAGTTTGCGACCTATCAACCCGAAGTTTCAGAAGCCTCCACTCGGATAGCAGACGCGCGTTGGATTGTTGACGAAACAAAGTCTCTTGATCCGTGAACGCTCATAAAAAACTTGACATAATTGGAGAAAATATAGTATGATATTTAATCAAGTTTGAGTGGATGCTGAATTTACGGAAAGCGCGAACCTGATTGCCTGACTTTCATTGGTTTTTTATTATATTATAAATACATTTCATAGCAATGCGGAGAAAGGATACCCCTGATATAGCATTGGCGTAGTGAAAACTGCGTCTGTTCTCGTTAGATTGGTGGGTTTGACAAAGGGTAGGTTAGAAACATACAACTCGCAATCATTGAAACTTGAGGCAACGCTTTTATAAATTAAAGCGACGGGTAAAGAGATAGATTTTCAGTCCCAATGTATTGAATGTCGGTCGCAATTTCATAAATAACATTATTGATCGGCAAACTTGATATTCGGATTAGAGAAGCATCCTCTTTCTGCTTTTCAGGCATCATCGGTTGAAATAAAAAGCAGGCACCTAAGCGAATTTTGTAGGTTTCCTATGTAATTACAATCCATAGCAAGGAGGGAAAAATAGCGTGTCAGATGAACACAAAGTACTCCTCACTATACCTATGTACCCTGATATGGAACTTGCCGCAGCGAAAACTGGCTCTGTCCTTGCTGAATTGAAGGACTTCAATGAGGAGGCAGTTGAAGAGATTCAGCTGGCAATCATTGAAACTTGTATTAACGCTTCTGAACACAGCCAAAGCGAAGATAAAGAAGTGCATATTCAGTTCTTAGTGACGGACGATCAGTTGCAGGTCAAAATTACTGATAGAGGGGTCGGTATAACTGCGGATACACTTGACGGGTCCCGCTTACTCGGTAGTCCAGGGATACACCCGGATCTACGTAAGCGCGGGAGAGGCTTACAAATCATTAAAGCCCTAATGGATGAGGTGATGATAGAAAGCACACCTAACGGTACAACGGTTAGTTTCATAAAAAAGAAGACTGCCGAATAGGGTGCTGTGTCGTTATTGCGCAAGCCTATAGAGGCTTGCGGTACAATATGTAGTCAACACAATTTTGGAG
>JAAXHI010000505.1:8049-23381 GCA_012270875.1 Candidatus Poribacteria bacterium
TATATCATCTTTTTGTTTTAGAGGCGACTTGCAAGTCCATATTAAGAACTTAAGGAGGTAAGCGGTTTGTTGAATAAATTTGATATTCAAATTCGCGAGGCACAAGAGCACGCGATCATTGAGACGGCAGGATACCTGAATGATGCCCTTGGAGAGCAGCTTTCCGAGAAGGCACAGGAACTCATTCAGGGGGGTTGCGTACAACTCGTAATTAACCTTGAAAAAACAACACTCATTAACAGCATTGGTATATCTATACTCATTGAAATTATAGAGGCACTTGAGGAACGTGAAGGCACCTTAAATTTCTGTGGATTGTCGCCTACACAAGAACGTACTTTTCGCATGATGGCGATTGCGAAATACGCTGGCATCTTCCCAGACGAAGAATCCGCTGTTGCGAATCTATGACCTTTTTCTCAGGCATAGGTTTTGATTCGGTTACTGATTGAAATTTGTTTGGCTTAGATTCGTAGCGCATTTTTGGTGAATCCTGCCCTCGTGTCACAGGCAAAATAAAAATTAGAAACCTACCTTTGGATACAACATTATGAAAGACCCGGGTATACCTTCAGGAGATAGTTTGGGAACCCATAAAACGCAAAATACGGCAGAACAGACTATGGAGCGGCTCATTTTTAGTCTATCTGAGTTGGAGCATTTGGGGCAGACGCTAATCTCCGGTCACAGCAATTTCAATCATTCCAGCAAAACCTATCTCCGTATCACGCTCGGGACCTTGCAAGTTAGACGCGGGGCAATATTGCGTTACCACTCGACAGGGCAAAACCTTGATGTCGTTGCCTCGACACCCGAAGAGATGTTCTCTCCTATTCCTGTTGAAGAAGCTGAATTAGAGGCTTTATTGAAGCATTCATTCATTGATAACGCTGACCCACCAGCGCCCCTGAAGCAATTCTTTACTCGGAGTGATAAACTTTCAGAGACGATTGATATACGTCTCTGGGTCCCACTGAAAATCCAAGATGAATTTCTGGGAATGATTGGACTGGGAAAATTTTTAGGGAGAGACGCATTAGAAGCTTGGGAAAAGGAATTACTCACAACGCTGGCACACCAAATTTCGATTGCTATCGCCTATTCGCAGATGGTAGAGGGAATCCAGAGCGAAAAGTTTCGGTTGTTCATGCTCGCAGAGAGTGCGCCGCAGATCTGTCAACTTCTACAACCAGAGGACGCTGCGGAACAGGTGGTCCAACAAGCCGTTTCACTTCTTGACGCAAACGCCGGTGCACTCATGCTCACGCGTACCGAGCAGCAAGAACTCGAAATGCGCTATGCATTTCCAGAAACTTTGATTGAAAATCCCACATCACAGGACAACGGTAACGGACTGGTTATTTCTTATGGTGAGGATACACCCGGGTCTGAGGCACCGACATCCGAGGATGTGTTAAAATCTGTCGTTAAAGAGGGGATCCCAGGTCACTGTCTACCTAAATCCGATACCCTCTTCGGGGGCAAAAATTTAATGGCGGTCCCGATTCCGGGACGTGATGGGGACATCTTAGGTGTCCTTATCGTTGGTGACAAAGAAGAACGCGGCGGCAGAATCACACCCTTTACAGATGAGGATGTCGTTTTACTTGACTCCTTTGCAAAACAGGCAGGAGTCGCGATTGAGAACGCACAACTCCATCAGGAGGCACTTGAGGCGCGTCAATTGCAGGCAGAAATGGAGGAAGCACGCAAAATTCAGGTGAACCTCATCCCAGATACACTGCCTGATATCCCCGGATACGAAGTGGCTGGACATTATGAACCTCGCGGTCCCGTCGGTGGCGACTATTTTGATTGCATCCCCTTGACCACAGGATATTGGGGGTTGGCAATTGCTGATGTCTCTGGGAAAGGGATGCAAGCAGCACTACTTATGGCGACCCTACGCGCAGGTCTTATCTCTGAATTGTCTCGTGTCGCAGACGCGACGACAGCGGGTGAGGCACCGGAGACCGAGAGTCAGGCTTCCTTATACACCGAGATTACTGACATGGCGATGACGCTTAATTCACTCCTTTACGCCAGCGGCACAGAAGAGAAATACGCCACCTTCTTTTATAGTCATCTTAACCCGGAAACTGACATACTTACGACGCTCAACGCAGGACACAATCCACCACTGCTCATCAAAAAGGACGGCACCTACAAGTGGTTGGGTGAAGATGTTGGCGGTATTCCGCTTGGAATGTTTCCGAACGATATGGTTTCAGGCATTGCCGAATATGAAGCGGAACATGTCAAACTCACCGCTGGTGATGTTGTTGTCTATTATACAGACGGTGTCACAGAGACTGTTAACGTCGAAGACGACTATTACGAAGAAGAACGGCTCGTAGAGGCATCACAAGCATGCAAGGATGAACACGCCGAGACGATCCGCAAGTACCTCCACAGTTCAGTCATGGAATTTCAAGGAGAAGCGGATCAATTCGACGATCTCACGATGCTCATTTTGAGAAAGCAATAGGGAATAGTTTTAAGTTATAAGTTATAAGTTAAGAGGGTTCTTGGAATCGTTCGGTTCTCTGTGAAAGTTTCCACAAAAACCTCTTTAACTATTAACTAAAAGGTTTTTCATGCTTCGCAGTGAGAGAAAACCGAACTGATAACCTATAACCACTGACAACTGAAAGGTTTTTCGCAGAAAAACCGAACTGAAAACCGACAACTATAATGCAACAAAGTTCGACAGTCGGACGCACATTTTTAGATCCGACAATCCTTGCCCGAATCGGGAACCTTGAATTAATCGCAAAATTCGTTGTTGAAGGTTTTATCTCAGGGCTGCACAAAAGCCCGTATCACGGGTTTAGTGTTGAATTCTCGCAATACCGACAATATATGCCCGGAGACGATACCAAACATATAGATTGGAAAGCCTACGCCCGCACCGACAGGTATTATATTAAGCAGTTTGAGGAGGAGACGAATCTCAACTGTTATCTGCTTTTGGATACAAGTGAGTCTATGATGCACCCGACAGCGGAGGCACAGACAGACGACACGACGACAGAGGGGAACGGCGCGGCGGTACCAAGACTAACGAAGTTGAGATATTCGAGTTTTCTCATCGCATCGCTTGCGTATTTTATGGCGAAGCAGCGAGATGCCGTCGGGTTCGCGTACTTTGATGATACGCTGCACCAGTACCTTCCGGCGCGAAGTAGCACATCGCACCTACACTCGATTTTGCTCACGTTGGAGTCGTTACAGACAACGAAAAGCACACGGATGGGAACACCGCTGCATCAGATCGCTGAACGTTTAACGAAACGCGGGTTGATCCTTTTCATCTCGGATCTCTATGATGAAAATCATGAGGAGGTCATTGCTGGATTGGAACATCTACGCTATGAGGGACACGAGGTCATTGTTTTCCATGTACTCGCGCAACAGGAACTTGAGTTTGCCGACTTTGCTGCAGGACGAAGTTCAGAAGCACTGATCCGATTTATTGACGCAGAAAACGACGCTGAGATTATCACAACGCCGCAGGCGATTCGGGAGAGTTATCTGAGCAATTTCAACGATTTTCTTGATACCTATAGGCTCGCCCTACGACAAGCGGATATTGATTACAACGTTATAACAACAGCAACCCCAATTGATCTCGCACTCGCTTCTTACCTCGCTAAGCGGCAAGGTGTCCTCTAATAGTAAAGAAGTAACCAGTGGCGAGTTAAAGAAGTCTGTAAAGTGTGCGAAAGTCTGTAAAGTTGCTAACTTCAAAACTTTAGGCACTTTAGCACACTTCGCAACTTTCTTACTGGAAACTGGAAACTGGAAACTTTTAATATGTTTGGTTTGACTTTCTTAGCAAACACTTTTGCAATAGCCGGTGTGATAGGTGCCTCAATCCCGCTCATTCTCCATCTATTGAATCGGGAACGGGCAAGACAGTTGATATTCAGTACTGTGCGTTTCATTCAGATGTCGCATCAGACCAACGTCCGTCGCCACAAGTTGAAACGCCTGTTACTGCTGCTGATGCGTATTTTGATGTTAGCGTTGCTCGGTTTGGCGTTTGCGCGTCCATTTTTCGCAGCGGATCCGGTGTTCACACAGAAAACGGGTGGCAAACGAAACGCTGTTATTGTTCTCGATACGTCTTATAGTATGCGATATGAAGGCGTTTTTGAGACTGCTAAAAAGGAGGCGATCAAGATTCTGGATGGACTTGATGCATCCGATGCAGCGTGCTTGATCCTTTCGTCTGACAATGCCCGTGTTGTCGCGCCACTCGGTTCAGAATTTTCGCACATTCGGACTGCTTTGAGTAGCGCAGAAACCACTTATGAGCATACGGATTACTTGGACGCACTGCAAACCGCAGATGAGATCCTGCAGCCGCTTCCTATCGGTGAGAAACAGATTTATCTCGTTGGGGATATGCAAAAACGGGGGTGGGAGAATTTCATTGAGACGGATAAACTCAGCCCTGATACCCAAATGTTTTTTGTTGATGTCGGTGCTGAAAGTCCGCAGAATCTGGCTATTACAGGTATGAGCGTTCCGCCAGTCGTGCTAAAGGAGCAGCGAGCCTCACAACTCGTCGCGCGGGTCCATAATTTTGGGGACGAAGCGGTTGAGAATTTACAAGTACGCCTCTTTATAGATGACAATATAATTGATACCGTTGAACTTGACATTGAACCCGACGACCTCGCAGATGCTGTCTTCAAAGTTGAGTTCGAGGACGAGGCGACGCATACCGGCTGGGTGGAACTCCCAGAGGACGCGCTCGGTGCTGATAACAGACGATATTTTACTTTGCAAAGTCTACAGTCAATCAAGGTCCATGCTGTCCATGATAAACCGCGAACAAGCGGTCGCTATCAGACTGTAGAAACTTTTTTTCTGAAAAAAGCGTTGGTATCAGAGAGTGATACCCTGCAGATCGATTTCACTGAATCCGCTTCAGTCCCTAATGCAGCCAGACTTGCCCGCGTAGATGTGCTTATCCTTGCCGATGTAGCGGAACTCTCTGCCGCTGAAGCCGAGCGTGTGAAGACGTATGTTGCTGCGGGGGGTGGCTTGATTGTAACGGTGGGGGATAATATAGATACGGATGCCTATAACCAACGCCTTGGGGGTGAGACCGGGTTGATGCCTTGCGACTTTGTTCAAGCGGTCGGTGATGCGTTTGACCGTGAGCAATTCCGAGTGCTTGCGACGGTAAAGTATGAACATCCGATTTTCGCGCCTTTCAAGGAACCGAATCACGGAGATTTCGGTAAAGCACGGTTTTACAGACTCTTTCAGGCTGTCCCCACGAAAGACGCTACCGTCATCGCGGCTTATGATGATGGGAGTCCTGCGCTCCTTGAAAAACGTTATGGTGGTCTCGGACGTGTGCTCTGTTTTACCTCGACGATAGATAGAGAATGGAACGATCTACCGATTCGTGCTGTTTATCTGCCGTTCCTCCACGAATCTATTAAGTATCTCGCGCTTAAAAGCGAAGCGACGATTCCCGATTATCGTGTCGGTGATAACGTTGAACTGAAGGTTCCTGAAGTTGAAAATGGAGACGTTGTGAGTGATAAGGAGATTGCCGTTTTCGACCCGAACAATGTTGAGACTCGCTTACAACTGGACGGGAATGTTCCAGTGGTTTCCGCGGAAGGCAGCTTTTTTTATAATGACACCGCTGTGCCGGGTATTTACTCAGTTCACGCATCTGGCGCAGACGCATACGCTTTCGTCGTCAATATTGACACGACTGAATCTGACCTCACATCGCGTGATGTAGAGGAGTTGACGAGTATGCTGAAAGGTGCTGCGGATGAATCGGTTGAGGAGAAACCGGCAGCAGAACTCGTGGCGCAGTACCGTGAAGCTGTTGAGAAAAACCAAAATATATGGATTTATCTCATGTTGACTGTCTTCGCTTTGGCAGTAACAGAAATGTTTCTTGCGAACCGCATTTGATTATTCGTTGTTAGTGTGTCGGCTGTCGGAAACCATTAGCCATCAGCCAATAAAGGAGAAATTGTGAACTTTGAAGCAAGTGCGCCGATTGAGGTGCCGAAAATCGTATCCGATGCGCAGACCCAATCTTTTGTGGACAACGGGTATCTTGTTGTCCCAGATCTGCTGTCGCTTGATGAGATAGAGGAATTGCGACAGGACACCGTCACAATTGCAAAAGGTGGGCATCCGTGTGACAACCTCGAACCGCTTCCTGACGATATTAGTGATACTGAGGTAATCAGTCGCATCCTTTGCATTCATCAACCGCATTTTATCAGTCCGATCATAGAGAAGTACGTCAAGCACCCGAAAATCTGCGGTATCTTGAGTCAAATAGCCGCTGCACATCTTCCGCATTCGCATTGGGATGGGAGCGTTAAGTGCATGCAGTCTATGCTCTTTGTGAAGCCACCTAATTTTCAAGGTCAGGCGTGGCACCAGGACGAAATCTATATTCCGACGCGTGATCGTTCTTTGATTGGGGCTTGGATCGCGATGGACGATGCTACGGTAGAAAACGGATGTCTCTGGATTCTCCCTGGCTCGCATCGTCGGGGGTATCTCTATCCACAGAAGCCGCATGAGAACCCAGATGAGTTTGATTTTGCGGAAGAGAGTTACGGTTTCGATGACACCAGTGAGGTGCCGGTTGAAGTTACAACAGGGTCGTTGGTTTTCTTCAACGGCTATTTGCTGCATCGGTCCCGTAAGAACCGTGGGGATACATTTCGTAGGGTCTTGGTGAATCACTACTGTAACGCTTGGTCGCTGTTGCCTTGGTCGCTTCGGGACGGTGAACGTCCAGCGAGCGCCGATCGGCGATGTATTGTGCCAGTTTCCGGTGTTGATCCTTATGCCTGGAAAGGTTATGATAAACCGCCGAAAACCGTTTCTCTGCGGACGTGCAAAGCCGTTCAGGAAATAGAGGAGGCATCAGATGCAGATTGATAGTTTATCGGAACTCAGGCAAGCGTTGGAAACAATGTTCTCTCGAATTGAGACGGGGGAAGATATACTGGAACAATTGGAGCGGATTAATGTGTTGCATCGGGAACTCCCAGCGACAGCTCCGAAAATGCTGCACCACTATCTTGAGCGGAAAAGTTACACAAAAGCGTTAGCACTACTTGAAACCCTATAGGTGAGGAAAAAGATGGCGAGAGAGGATGGACGCCGGCCAGATGAGATGCGACCGGTTACGATCAAAAGACACTATATCAAACATGCAGAAGGTTCAGTCCTTGTTGCGACAGGCGATACCCGTATTATATGTACGGCGTCTGTTATTAATCAGCAGCCGCGTTTCATGCGCGATCAGCGGATTAAGAATAAGGGTTGGGTAACAGCCGAGTATTCCATGTTACCGCGTTCTACTTCTGAACGGATGCAACGCGAGATCACCCGGGGCAGTGTCAGCGGGAGAACACAAGAGATTCAACGCCTTATCGGTCGTTCCTTGCGTGCTGCTGTAGATTTGTACGCTTTAGAAGAACAGACCGTCTGGGTTGATTGCGATGTCATCCAAGCCGATGGAGGGACGCGCACTGCCTCAATTACAGGCGCATTTATCGCACTCTGGGACGCTTGTCAAGAGCTCGTCAAAAGTAAGAGAATCAAAAATTTTCCTATCATTGATAACATTGCCGCAACGAGCGTCGGACTTGTTAACGGTGAAGCGTTGTTGGATCTCTGTTACACCGAGGATTCAACGGCGGATGTTGATATGAATATTGTGATGACGGGGAGCGGAAAGTTTATAGAAATACAAGGCACCGCCGAGGAGAAACCTTTTTCGCGTGAGGATTACGATCAAATGTTAGACCTCGCTGTTGGCGGGATACAACAACTGATCCGACTGCAGAATCGGATGATGTTGGAGAATTTAAATGAAGCTTGTATTGGCGACGCATAACCAAGGCAAGGTGCGGGAACTCACGGAAATGCTAAATAGCCGTCAGTTGTCAGGTCGGTTTTTTCTTTCAGAAAAAACCTTTCAGCCATCAGTTAAGAGGGTGTTTGGTGAATCCGACGCCTCTTTGCTGACTGCTGAAAGCCGACAGCTGATGGCTGATTGCCAGTATGAGGTTATCTCCTTGAATGCTTACCCTGATGCGCCGGAGGTTATTGAGGACGGAAAAACGTATATGGAAAATGCCGCCAAAAAAGCGTCTGTCATTGCTGAATGGACAGGTTGCCTTGCACTTGCTGATGATGCTGGATTGGAGGTAGACGCGCTCAACGGTGCTCCCGGTATTCATTCTAAACGCTGGGCAGGTGAAGACGCTACGGATGCTATCCGAATCGCGAAACTCCTTGAGGCACTTGAAGGGACCACGGATCGGCGTGCCCGTTTTGTCGCCGCAATCGCAGTTGTACACCCTGATGCTGTTCCTTTGACCAAAAACGCGCGCCATATCTTTCAAATATCGGAAAATCGCGTTCTTGGTCAAGGCGTACTCGGTGTTTGTGAAGGATACATCACACACGCGCCTAAAGGAGAAGGCGGTTTTGGCTATGATCCGGTGTTTGTGCCAGATGGTTATGAGCAGACCTTCGCAGAATTAGGAGAAACGATAAAAAACCAAATCAGTCATAGAGCCAAGGCGTTGCAACAAGCACTCGCCTTGCTTTATTAGTTGTTTAAAGTTATAAGTTGTAGGTTATAAGTTTTAGGTTAAGAGGTCTTTGGGCTGAGAAAATAGCCGTCGGCTGTCAGTAACAAGAGGGTTGTGATTAACAGAAACCTTCTTTGCTGATGGCTGATAGCCATTTTTGCCGCCACACGCTTCTAACTTATAACCGAAAAAAGGATAAAATGGCAGCACTTAACGATTTACGCAACGGGTTGGTCATCCGACTCGATATCACTATTTACACTATCGTCGATTGTCAGCATGTCAAGCCGGGAAAGGGCAGTGCCTTCGCACGGACAAAGATTAAACGTATCACCGATGGAGCAGTTTTGGATCGCACATTCCGATCCAATGAGACTGTTGAAACCGTCCGGGTCATGGATCACAAGATGCAGTATATGTACAGGGACGGCGATGTCCTGTGGTTTATGGACAACGAATCATTTGAACAACATGCGCTTCCGCTAAATCTTATTGAGGAGAGTTTAAAGTTCCTCAAAGAGGGGGTAACTGTCACGGTCAAAATGGATGGGCAAGTCCCGCTCGCCGTTGAACTCCCGAACTTCGTTGAACTTCAAATCGTAGAGACCGATCCTGGATTACGGGGTGATACCGTCAGTGGTGGTTCCAAACGTGCCACACTTGAGACAGGCGGGGTTGTTAACGTTCCGCTCTTTGTTCAAAACGAAACGCGTATCAAAGTTGACACGCGTACGGGAAAATATGTAGAAAGGATATAGTAGCCGACGGCAGGAATGGCTATCAGCAATCGGCTATCAGCAGTCAGCAAAGACGGAAGCGTGATAAAACGTCTCTTTTCTTTACTGATGGCTGATGGCTGACGGCTAATGGCTATTACCGCTGATAGCCACTAAAAACAGATATGCGTCAAAACAGATCCAAGGATAAATCTGAATCCGCGGAACAAGACTACAGTGATGTCCTCGAACTCGTTGAGCAGTTGGCGGCGGTCCTCGATCGCGCTGACCTGACAGAAGTACGCATTCGGGACAACGAATTTGAGGTGCAAGTTTCCAGAGAGCGACGGAGTTTGGTCGGATATGAGCAGCCGCCGCTACAAAGCATAGCGACAAGCGTCGCGACCGGCACACCGCAGATACCTGTAGAAGACCAAGATATTGAGGTGAGTGCAGAAGCGGAGAATGAATTCATCAATGCACCGATGCCTTCACGCTTCTACCGTTCCCCGACACCTGAAGAAGCACCTTTTGTAGAAGTCGGAGATGTCGTTGCCACGGGTGAACCCGTCGCTGTCCTTGAAGTTATGAAGACCTACAATCCGGTGGAAGCCCCATTTAACTGCGAGATACTGGAGATTCTCGTTGAAGATGGCGATGCGGTTGAGTATGCGCAGCCGCTGTTCCGTGTGAAGCAGACATAGGAATAGCCGTCAGCAGTCAGCGGTCAGCCATCAGCAAGAGAGCATTGTGGTGGACAAAACGTCTCTAACTGCCCCACGTTCTACTGACAGCCGACAGCCGATAGCCGATAGCCAATAAAGAACATGATAAAAAAGATACTGATAGCAAATCGCGGTGAAATCGCTATCCGCATCATCCGTGCCTGTAAAGACATGGGGATTAAGACGGTGGCGATTTATTCAACCGCTGATAAAGATGCCCTACACGTTGAACACGCTGACGAGGCGTACTGTATTGGTCCGGCACCCTCAACAGCGAGTTATCTTAAATACTCAAGCATCATCACTGTCGCGGATTATGCGAATGTCAATGCGATCCACCCTGGCGTAGGCTTCCTCGCTGAAGATGCGCAGTTTGCGGAGATGTGTGAGGCGCACGAAATAAAGTTCATCGGCCCCTCTATTGAGAATATTCGGACGATGGGGGACAAGGTGAAAGCACGCGAGACTGTCGCAAAAGCCGGTTTGAAACTTATACCGGGTAGCCAAGGCGGGAAACGCAAAAACAGCAAAAAAGGGACGGTTGACACTGCTGAGGATGCGGTGCAGCTTGCTGAGAAAATCGGTTACCCTGTTGGCATCAAAGCCGTTGCTGGCGGTGGCGGACGTGGCATCCGAATCGCAGAAAACCGTCCGAGCCTTTTTAACCTTTTTCACACAGCGAAAGCGGAGGGTGAAGCGGCTTTTGGCAACGGTGATGTCTATATTGAAAAATGGATCGAAGAGGCACGACATATTGAAGTACAGATTTTAGGCGATATGCACGGCAATGTTGTCCACTTGGGTGAACGTGAATGCTCTATTCAGCGTAAACAGCAGAAACTCCTCGAAGAAGCACCCGCCGCCTCAATTCCTTCAAAACTTCGTTCCGAAATCTGTAAAGCCGCCGCAAAAGCCGCAAAAGCGGTCGGTTACGTGAATGCTGGCACCATTGAGTTTGTTGTTGATAAGAATGAGAATTTCTATTTCCTTGAAATGAATACGCGGATTCAGGTTGAGCATACTATCACTGAATGCATCACCGGCATTGATCTCGTTAAAGAGCAAATCCAAATCGCAATGGGACAGGAGCTCGAATACAATCAATCTGATATCCAGATTCAGGGGCACGCTATTGAATGCAGAATCAATGCTGAAGATCCCGCGAATCAATTCATGCCTTCACCAGGACTCGTTACCGCCTACGATCCGCCGGGTGGTATCGGCATTCGGGTTGATGGTTATATCTATACAGGCTACACGGTGCCGCCGCACTACGACTCGCTCGTGACGAAACTCATCGCAACTGGCAAAGATCGAGAGGAAGCGATTGCTCGGTTGCGGCGCGCCCTGTCTGAGTTCAAAATTGAGGGCATAAAGACGACAATTCCGCTCTATAAAGAGATTCTTAATGATGAACGTTTTCGCAACGGCGCGATTTTTACGAATTTCTTGGAAACATATTTTTAAGTTTCCTTGCGGTTCGGTGAGGTGAATTGGTGGTTTTCACGTTCAAGTCCGTATATCCGCTTTCCATAACGGAGTCGCGTGTGGACTCCGAGGACAATACAAGCTACATCTCCTTTCTTGTAAAATGAAATTCTCCTTTGCAGTGCTTGCCATTTTTATTTTAACATCCATTACTGTCAATGCGGTTACCTTCACCGATGTCACAAACGAAGCCGGTATCCATTTTCAGCATTCAAGCGGAACCCGTTCAAGTCTACTGCCAGAAGATATGGGTTCAGGTGCAGGTTTTGCTGATATAGACAACGATGGCGACATTGATCTCTACATCGTCAATATCCCCCATTCACTTATACAAGATGTTGTTCCCGATAGCAAAACAAATGTACTCTATCGTAACAACGGCGATGGCACGTTTACGGACGTAACGCATACCGCGGGTGTTGGGCATCAAGGATACGGCATGGGGTGTGTTTTCGCAGATTACGACGGCGATGGCAATATCGACCTTTATGTGACGAATTACGGCGCGAACGTCCTCTATCGCAACAACGGCGACGGCACCTTTCGGGATGTGACGGAGACTACAGGGGTCGGTTGTGAATTGTGGAGCACGGGTGCTGCCTTCGCAGATGTTGATGGCGACACCGATTTGGACCTCTATGTTTGCAACTATGTCACCTACGATTTGGATAAACTTGAGCAGATGCAGGAAGAGTCCTTACAATCCGGCAAACCTGTGCCGAGTGCCTTGAATCCGCACGTCTTTGAACCGCAAGATAACGTCTTCTATCGTAATAATGGGGATGGCACCTTTACGGATATAACTACCGAAATAGGTATAGCAGCACCCGGTGGCAGAAGCATGCAGTGCCTCTTCAGCGATTTTGATAACGATAACGATCTGGACCTGTATGTTGCGAATGACACCTCTGTGAACTATACGTATCGTAATGACGGTAATGGCACATTCACCGATGTCAGTGATGAATCGTGGGCGGCAGATTTTCGGGGTTCTATGGGTGTCTCTGCCGGGGATTATGATGGCGACGCGGACATAGATCTCTTTATGAGTCATTGGGTTGACGAAGAAAACGCGCTTTACAGGAATCTTTTGTCGGAATCGGGTTTACAAAACCCTCCTACCAGTGCGCACATCAGGTTTGTTGATGAATCTTATTCCGCGATGCTCGCTGAGGCGAGTATCAAACAGATCGGATGGGGCACTGCACTCTTTGATTACGATAACGATGGCGATTTGGACATCTTCGTTACGAATGGCAGTACTTTCCAAGAACTGGAGAATCCGGAAGTGCTTATTCCGCAAGTTGATGCACTGTTCAGCAACAACGGGGACGGCACGTTCACCGATGTCAGTGAAAGCACCGGTATCACGGCACTCCCAATCCGTGTCGGCCGTGGCGCGGCGTTTGGGGACTACGATAACGATGGCGATGTCGATATTTTTATCGTCAACAATCACGCACCCCCGACTTTATTGCGCAACGACGGGGGCAATCGCAACAACTGGTTGCACGTTGAACTCGTTGGGGTAGAAGGCAACCGCAATGCCGTTGGCGCGAAGATTCAGTTGAAGACAGCGGATCGGTCGCAGGTACGAGAGATTTATGCCGGTGAGAGTTATATGTCCTCTAACAGTTTCATCGCTGAATTCGGCGTGGGGGATGCTACACAGATTGAGACTTTGCAGGTTACCTGGTTGACTGGAGAGACGCAAGCACTGCATAACATACCTGCAAACCAACGCGTGCGTGTTGCGCAAGAATCAACAAAGTAAATTTCTGGTAGCAAGATGGTTAGCCTGATGTCACCTTCTACTGTGCCTGTGCTTCTGGCAAAGGAGATTTCATGAAAATCCTCGGAAAAAGCGACACCTTTTTTAAGTTTCCAGTTTCCAGTTTCCAGTTTCCAGTGAAGAAACCTCTTTTAACTGGCCACTGGTTACTGGCCACTGGTAACTTCTTTATTTACATTTTGCTCGTTGGGGTGTCTCTGTTCTGTATTTCGGGTTGTGGTGATAGTCCAGATATCAAGCGTGGCAAAGAATTAGCAGCAAAGGGGGACACCGATGCCGCAATAAAGGCGTTTGAGGAGGCAATTAATCACGACGGTTCGAGGCCTGAAGCGTTCTATCAGATAGGCTTGATTTATCTTGAAATGGTAGATAAAAATCCGAGCGGAACAGCGTATAGAGAGAAGGCGAAGATGGCACTCATTTCAGCGTTACATCAAGCACCGCGCTGGGCACCGCGGAGAGATGAAATTAACTTTACACTCGGAAGACTCTATTGGCTTGACAATCAAAAAGATTTCGCGCTTCGTCAATTTAATCAACTGTTAGAGAAATCAGCAAAGCGTGATGTCGTTTTAAAAATCGCAGGACTTACCGGCGATGCCTACCACGTCCAACGTCTCCGTACCGAAGGCAGCGACGATTATGAACAGACTTTTACTGAAAAAGGGAATATCATGACGTTCACTGCGAAGTACAACGACGATTATAGTCCTGCCATCTCACCGGATGGCAAGTGGGTCGTTTTCGCATCGAATCGTCTCCAGAATGCTGAGTTGTATCTCATGGACCTCACGAACCGCTCACTGCGCCAGCTCACACATACCGACGAACTTGACGAATATATGCCTGCTTTCTCACCGGATGGAAAATCGCTAGCCTTCGTTACAGAACGGACGCGCGGCGGTATGATGCTTCCGCCTGTTCAGGCAAGCGGTTCTGATCCGAGCCGGGCATCTATCTATCTCATGGACATTGACGGGCGAAACCAGCGTCCACTGGTAGATGCAGATGGCGCAGACCGTGCACCCGTTTTTTCACCAGATGGCAGAAAAATCGCCTTTGAATCCAAAGCACCTACGCAAGCCGCCGCAAGTACGCCCGGGCGTACCGAGAATAACGACACGTTGGAAATCTATGTCATTGATGTTGATGCCACTAATAGGATACAACTGACGCATAATGCGGTGGACGATGGACATCCGACATGGACACCGAATGGGAAACAGATCGCCTTCTCTTCGATGGTAGAGGACATCTACCAAATTTTCATTGTTAATGCGACAGGGGGTACACCAAAGCAGTTGACCTTTTCGGACGCAAGCCATTATCACCCGATCTTCAGTCCAGATGGGAAACGGATTCTTTATGTCTCAAACGCGCATAACCATTATACGCTCTGGATGATGGACGTTGACGGTACGCACAAAACCCAACTCACAAACCATATCGGTGCGCATTTTGAACCGAGTCTCTCGCGAGACGGAAAGAAACTCGTGTTTAGTTCTGACCGTTCGGATCACATGCGAATCTATCTCATGGATTTGACCCAACCTGTTCAAATAGAAGCATTGAAGGCAAGACTGGCAGGCTTTTAGGAGACCTTCGCTTTAAGTCCAAAGCGGAGTTGCTTTGCACTAACTTACTATTATACCGAAACCTTGAATGCATTTTCGCAAAGTTTGTGAATGAATCTGTGCGATTATGAAAGGCTGTTTTGTATGGAAACCATGAATATTAAGTCAAAGACGATATTCACGGGTGACAATTTACCTATAATGCGTGGGATAAATAGTGAATCAGTAGATTTAATCTACCTTGACCCACCTTTTAATAGCAATGCCAACTATGCAGCACCTATAGGTTCAGAGGCTGCGGGTGCTGAATTCAAAGATACGTGGACGCTTAATGATGTTGATGCTGCTTGGCTTGATTTAATTGAGACAAAACACCCCGCACTCAACCGAGTTATCCACGCGGCAATGACGGACTCCGATAAATCTTA
>JAAXHI010000345.1:0-207 GCA_012270875.1 Candidatus Poribacteria bacterium
CCGATGCGATCAGGTCTGGGTCGGTGATATTACCTACGTCCGACTCAAGAGTCGCTTCATCTATGTTTGTGTCCTCATGGATGTTTTTACGCGCATGATCCGAGGCTGGCAGGTCTGTCAACATTTGACGCAATCGCTGACCTTGAAACCGCTACAAGAAGCATTACACCAAAGCGTCTGTGAGATACATCATTCCGATCAAGGCGT
>JAAXHI010000345.1:304-13418 GCA_012270875.1 Candidatus Poribacteria bacterium
GAAGTTCATCTCAATGACTATGACACGATTACCCAAGCAAGAGCCCGGATCGGGCATTTTATCACACAGGTGTATCACCACAAACGCCCACACTCGGCGTTAGGGTATTTGACACCTATGGAATTTCAGCAAAAAAACTTGTCTTAACTTTAGGGAATTTTGGCCCTAATAAATGGTGGCACTACAATGCATAAACGCATAATGATGCATTTTTTGCAATTTTTCTTTTACTTTGAGAAAATCCGGTAACATATTTACCCCTTTCTTGACGTTTGAATTGTGTGAGCAATCCCTCTGAATTGTATTTTTCTTATTAGGCAGAACGCACACTATCTTAGTTCCAATTCAGTTAGTGCTTTTTAACCTGTTTAGCCAATCAGATTTGTTTAGTTCGCCTGGTCTCTGCTCTTCATCGTTATAGAAATATACCATTTCCTCTCGGATGTGATTCAAGAATGGTATTTTTTCGATAGTATCCTTTAGTTGTCGATCACATGTGTGGAAGGTTACGTTGGTATAGTGTGCGTAATATAGGTATCCGAGATCCCTCAGGATCTCTCGTTTGTGATTTCCTTTTGATTTTCTGATGTGCCATAATATTGTGAATTCTAGGGCAAGGAAGTAGTAGGCATAAGGAGCGAAATACTTTAGGCACTGATGGGATTCCTCGTTCCATCTGTTGAAAATTTGAGATTTTTCTGATTCAGTAGTTTGAAAGTACAGGCACGCAAAACCTAACCACACCGCGTTGCAAATGTAAGCCCGTTCGCTCTCTTTAAGATGTCTGTGTTCTTTTCGTATTGGCTTGTTGTCTAAGTCATTTATCACTGATTGAGATATTGTTTTCCAGTCGCTATGCGGAACAGTTAAAATGTTTTTAGTTTTTCTCCATGTATTGGCTACTATCCTACTAATCTCTTCATCTGTAATTTTATTGTCAGGAAGATATTCTCTGGTTTGCTTTCTAACGCTATCCATAACCCGATTTTTGCTGTCTTTTGGTGATAAATCTAGCTGGGACTGTTCGATTAATTTTTGGGGCAATTCATCATATTCTTTCGCCGTCTTCTTGGCGAGTTTGACTTGTTTTTTTACCTCTACCGGATCGTCTGTAATTTTTCTCAGGTCTTCTTGGGTGATTTTAACACTTTGACCCAGTAAATCGTTCTTTGCCAATATACTCCAATGCTCGATCCAATATGTGTTTTCGAGTTTGCTGAGTTTGTTTATAGTTTCTGTTCTTTTAAGGTTTTCAATTAGAAAAATGTCTGGCACTAATAATTTATATTTCGATATTATCTTTAACTCTTCATCTTTCAAACTCTGAAAGGTGCATTTGTCAAGTAGAATTAATTCTACATTTTGTTTGTTCTCTTCCATGTTTCTCGCTTTCCTTATGATTTGTATAGTTTATACTTAAATGACACCCTATTTTTTGTATTTTGTCAAGAGAAATCTTAATATCTATCAGAAACCAGTTCAGATGGCAAATTCTCAATAATCTTGGTGGATTCGACACTGACGTGGATGATGCGCTCTATTGCTGTGATGAGGTCGCGGGGGTTTTTGAACCAGCCGTTTGGGTCGTTGATGATACCGCTTTCTCTGTCTTGCTTGATTTTGTAACGGTCAATGAACCATTCCAATGGGGTTCTGCCGTTGACGACGTACCGATGGGCTTCTTCTGGGATACCTGTCAATTGGACGTGCTCGTTGATGATGAGGGTGTCTTTTGTTTCTTTATTGGCAAACCGCATTGCCCGCGTCCCAAGCAGAAAATGTTCTGGTTTTTCTTCCCAAAATAATTCTCGGTTGATAGACTCCACTTCAATATCTGGGTACTGCTTACACGTCTCGTAATTGAGATGAAGGTACGCGAGGACTGCCCCTGCTTTTACGAAAGCGTAAAAGTTGGGAGCAAAAGGGATACGCGGTATCATTTTGGATAAATCGTTTGCGAACTGCTCCCGATAACGCGGTGAGTGCAAAATCCCGTAGACGTAATCAAAAATTTCGTCTTTCGTGATTTTTTTGATTCCATAATGCCAGCGGAAAGCATCTAAGGCAGTATCTGAAATATTGTCGATACGATCCAATACTGGGGCAAAATATTGGCTCACATTTGCCGTGTTTGATGCATCTTCGGGAGCTGGGTATCGCCACCGGGGAAAGCACTGCGCAGCCTCAATAAAGTGACGATCTGGCATTGTATGGGTCATTAGCACAGAAAATGGATTTCTTGATCCCTTGTTGGGAACACATATTACTCGATTCTCACTTGAACTGTCAGGAAAAATTTGATCCAGTTGTCCTTTTCTTTGTATGAAGATATCGTCAGCATAACAATTTGTTGCGACGAATGGTCTGTAGACAACTTTTCGGATGTGTTTCTCGTCAAATTCAGTTTCTCTTCTTTGCCCTAATTTCTTCTTCAGATCCCCATCCCACTTAATATGTGAATTATGTCGTCGTGTTACTTCATCCACTGTAAGCTCAGGGTTCTCCTCAAGTTCGGAAAGAGCGGCAAGATAGTTTTGCACCATTTTTTCTCCGTTTTCCGCACAAGCATTACTTGAGAAATTATAGATATATGAGTCTCTGCCGGTCAAGTATCCAGTGCTGAACAGTTTAAAGATTACATTATCCGCCCTGCCTGCCCTCGCATCTTGAGATCCGATTGAATAAAATTCAGCAAATGCATCGCTGCGCTGATCAATCCAGTCATAATGTCTATTAGGTGTGATTGCCTGCCAATTGCTGATTCCACTTATGGATACTGCCTCGCGCAGTGCTTCTAATTTCTTCTCGCGTGTAAGGTAATCGCCAATATCGCGGTAGTAGATTTTACAACCATCATGTATAGCATTGGGGTTCTTGACGAAGATCGCGATAGTGACAGGTGCGCGTGAACCCCCACCGAACACATTTCCACCTTCGGCACGCCTACGTTCACCAGATGTCCTTGCATTCCCCCGCAGGTGTAGTACATGAATTAAACTAAACTCCTCTGCTAAACACGCCCGAACCCCCGAATCAACGTTCCCATCAATCCATGAACCGTTGGTAACAAAGGCAATGACACCCTGTTGCTGAATCCTATCAGAAGCCCATCGGATTGCCATCTTGTAGGTGTCATAAAGACTGTTCTTCAGTGTCGCTTCTACACGAGAAACATAGGTCTCTCTGACACGCCCTTCAAGTTCACGGTATTCCACATTTGGGTTGTTGTCCGATGCACTCCGCTGTCCCGTTGACCACGGCGGATTACCAACGATCACCTGAATCGGCAGCTGCTGTTGACGCTCAGCACGTTCATTGTTGTCTGGTAACCACTCCTTCGGGAAAAGCGTAGGTTCTTCCGCCTTTTTGTTCAAGTTGAACGTATCTGTCAAGACGATACCATTGAACGGTTCGTAACCGCTATCTTCACCGCGGCGTCCACGGAAAACCTCCTCGATATTGACAGCAGCGATGTAATAGGCCAGCAGCACCAGCTCATTCGCATGGAGTTCCTCGCGGTATTTCCGTTCAAGAGCATCAGGTTCAATAAGTTCGGATTGCAGCAGGCGGGCGATAAAGGTGCCAGTGCCGGTGAATGGATCCAAGACGTGGACACCCTCGTTGTTGAGGCTGCGTCCGAACTCGTCCTGTAGTATTTCATTGGCACTATGTAAGATAAAGTCCACGACTTCAATCGGTGTGTAGACGATACCGAGTCGATCCGCATCTTTTTTCAGGGCGGTGATAAAGAAGTTTTCGTAGAGTTCTGATAACACCTTTTGTCGTCCTATGCTATTGTCTATGCCGCGGGCACGTTGCCGGACGCTTTCATAGAACCCCTCTAAATCCCGTGTTTCGTTCTCAAGCCCAAACTCCGCAAAATCCTCTCGCAGATTATCCAACGCGACCGCGACAGGGTTGCCAGAGGAAAAGTCATAACCCTCAAAAAGCGCGTCGAAAACTGGCTTCGTTAAGATATGCTGTGCCATCATATCAATCGCATTGCTCCGAGTGATTGACTCGTTGATTGAGCTCTTAAGTTCCGTATGGAATGCGTCAAACCACTCGCGAAGTGCCTCGTTCTTAGGGGCCTCTAATAAGTTTTCGACGCGCCCAACGATCCGACCAAAGATATCAGCAACATCTTTTGCCCAGCTTTCCCAGTATTTCTTATCGCCGCACTTCTCCACAATCTTTGGGAGTATTGCTTCGGGCGGGATATCGAGGGGAAAAAACATCTGAATAGGGGACGGAGCCCCTTCACCATTACCGTCACCACCAAAGATAATCCGGTCAGGGAGCGTTTTATTGAGGTCGATTCTGTTGATTTCGGCGTTGAGCCTGTCGTCGTGGGAACGGAGTGCGCGTAGAACACCCCATACGGTTGAGAAGCGTTCATTGTCATCAAGTGCATCGGCGGGGTCTACACCGTCAGGGATCGCGACTGGAAGGACGATATAGCCGTATTGTTTGCCCGGTGCTTTGCGCATCACGCGCCCGACTGCCTGAATGATGTCAACGTAAGATTTTCGTGAAGTCATAAAAAGAACAGCATCAAGCGCGGGGACATCAATGCCTTCGGAGAGGCAGCGTGCATTGGAGAGGATCCGGCAGGTGCCGTCAGCATCGCCTTTTAGCCAATCGAGGCGTGCTTTTCGATTGAGTGCGTGGTCTGTACCGTCAACGTGTTTTGTGTCGCATTTGAAATTAATTGGATTTTGATCTTCGGGCAGCCGCTCAACAGCATCGTCAATAATCTCATTCCAGTGTCTGACCATCGCCTTTGATTCGGCGATTTTGTTTGTGAATGCGATGACGCGTTTTAAGGGTTTGATGGATTCGTTGTCTTGTGCTTTGTTTTCAGGGTTCTGTAATGCTCGCCAACAGCCGACGATTTTCGTTGCATCGTTGATGCCAATTTCGCGCCCACCCGCGCTGGTATCGCCCCGTAGTGCTGCATTGACTTCTGCTTCGGATATAGCCAACACGACAACCTTGTAGTCAGAGAGTTCACCGATCTCAACGGCTTTGGAGAAGTGGAGTCGGTGAAATTCGGGTCCGTAGATTTCCGGTTCGTCCATAGAGAAGACTTCATTGTCGTGGCGTGCTGCTTTTGACTTTGCCCCTTCGGTGTAGAGGCGTGGTGTGGCGGTCATATAGAGGCGTTTATTGGCGCGGATCCGATCAGCATCGTGGACGAGAACGAATGGTGATGTTTTGTCGCCCGGTGCCTCAACGCCGGTGGTTCTGTGTGCTTCATCACAAAAAATAATATCGAATGGCGGTGCGCCTGCATCTTGTGCTTTTTCGACAAGGGGTAACGAGTGATAGGTGCAAAAGACAACCGTCATCTTGTCGCTATCGGGGTTTTGCAGTGTATGCGAGATTAAAGATGGTTCTGTGGTGACGGGGATCTTAAGTTCGAGGATAGATGTGTCTTCGCTTGTTTGTCCTGCGCGTGTATCGGAGCAGATGCCGATATAGCTATGGTCTATTCCGCGTTGTTCTGACCATTCTTTCATCGCTTGTGAGAGTAGACTGATGGATGGCACGAGATATAGCACTCTACCAGCGATACCGGCGATTTCCTCAGCGATTCTGAGTGCTGTGAAGGTTTTACCGGTACCGCATGCCATAATCAACTTGCCGCGATCGTCTTTTTTGAAACCGTTGAGAACATCATTGAACGCCTCTTCTTGATGGTCTTTGAGATGGAAGCGTTTCTGTTTATAGGTGAGTTGTTCGGGTGCTTGTAGGCTGAGGTCTGGCCAGTCAAACGGACTGCTTTCGAGATCGCTGTAGCGAATTATTCGGAATTTATCCCGAATTGGGTCTATGGTTCTGAGTGCGTTGGGTCCCCACTCGCCACCTGTATCAACGATAAGCCGTGAGGTAAAGATTTCGCTTGCGGAAGCGGAGATGAATGAGTCGATATCTCTTTTTGAAATCCGGGTGTCTTCTGCGTAGCATTTGCACTGGATGGCACAGTATCCGCCATCGTGTTCTTTTGCGACGAGGTCGATGCCTATATCGTTTGCGTCGTAGCCTGTTTGGAGTTCCGCCCAGTCTTTATAGAGACAGACTTCAGAGAATTGTTGTTGGTAGTCGGGGTCTTGACTGAAATAGGTGAGCATCAACCGCTCGAAAAGTTCACCTTTGCGGTATTCAGATTGGGCTGTTTCGCGGATGTAGTTGAGTACGCTTTGGAAGCCGGGGTCGGTTTGTCTGCTTTCGCTTTCGAGTCCTAAGTACGTTTGTGTCGCTTCTGTCATATTTGTCTCCTCGTTAAACTGGGGCAGTAGGCATTAGATTTATGGATGTTATAATGGCTGCCTACTTAACAAACTATGATACTTGATAGTAGAGGAAAAGTCAAGTTTTTTGTGGAATTCATTTATGCATTTTTATCGGATAGTAGGGGTAGATATTATGCGTTGATGGGCGTGTGGACATGTTCGGCGGTGGTGTTTAAAAGTGGAAATTTCGTTGACCTGTTATCTAAAGGTCGTGTATAATGGGTTTGATGGTTTTTATGGAGCGTTTTTAATCGGACCAGTGTAGAATCGAAAGGTTGTAGATATAGATGGACTCTATTTCTATGGCGAATTCTGCTAATCGAACCAGTGTCAGTCACCCCGCCGTAAAGGACGAGGCTTGTGCGAAGCGCATGCCAAGCGTTCACTCCACACGTTAAATGATTGACTACAGTAATATATCGCGCTCCCTGAGCGTGGCAGCTCATACGATGTTTCGGATACTCCCCTCGTCTGATTCCTCTCTGGGACTGTGATCTGGAAGGGGCAACATATAACCCGAAAGGGAATTTACGATGAACTTCGTTCCTGTCAAGAGTAAAGATGGTGAGAAACTCATGCCGACTACATCCACTCGCGCGGGCATGATGATAAAATGTGGGGATGCAACGCCTTATTGGAATAACGGTGTCTTCTGCATTAGACTTAACCGGGAGGCATCGGGTCGCTACAAGCAAGAGATTGTCGTGGGTGTAGACCCCGGTAGTAAAAAAGAAGGATTTACTGTCAAGTCTGAAGCGCATACTTACCTCAATATTCAGGCGGATGCACACAATACAGTCGGTAAGAAAGTTGAAAAGCGGCGTGAATTGCGGCGAGGACGGCGTTCACGGAAGCGTCCGAACCGCAAAAATCGTACGAACCGTCTCGCGAATAGAGAGCGGATTCCCGCAGGCACGCGTGCGAGGTGGGATTGGAAGCTAAGAATACTTGATTGGTTGTCTAAACTCTATCCAATCAGATATGTATGTGTGGAGGATATTAAAGCGAGGACGATACAGCGTGCCAAGAAATGGAATCAGTCTTTTAGTCCACTTGAAGTCGGTAAGCAATGGTTCTATTCTGAAGTTTGGAAGCGATGGGAGTTGTTCACCGTTGAAGGATGGGAAACAAAAGAGATACGGGATAGACTCGGACTAAAGAAGTCGTCAAAGAAACTATCGGAGACTTTTGAGGCACATTGCGTAGATTCTTGGTGCCTCGCTTATCACACGGTTGGGGGTCAAAGTGTACCGGATAACACAGACATTTTCTGTGTAGCCCCTATCCCGATACGACGGCGTGAACTTCATAGACAGAACCCACAGAAAGGTGGGAAAAGACCGAGATATGGCGGCATAGTGTGCTTGGGTATATCTAAGAATACATTGGTCAAACACGTCCAACAGGGTCTCCTTAGAGTGACGGGATTTGATAAAGAGGGACTGAATTTAAGTGAGTTAGGTAGTGCGAAACGTGTTGTTAGAAACGCGAAACAAGGCACCTATCGTGTTTTACGAAAACTTAACTTTAGATATAAGGATGGCAATTCCGTATCATGCTAAAACAATGGTGTCCGCTTGCGGAAGATAATGATGGCATCGAAGTGCGGGATTAGCGGGTGCGGAGGATGAAGAAGAGTAGGTAGGTGATGAGGAATAGGATGTTGACGATTATTAGAGTCCAACGCGCGAGTCGGGTTTTGAGTCTGGGGAATAGGTAGATGGATGCGAGGAGTATGACGAGGCGTTCAATGGGTGCGAAGATGTTGGCGTGATGCGCGTCGTCCCAATAGGAGATGGGACTTTCAAAGGCGAAATCGGAGAGTGGGTAGAAGTGATGGTGTCCGTCGTCGTGGTGCGTTAGGAGGTCGAAACCGCAATGGATCAGGAGACTCCACGCGAGGACGGTGATTCGCTCGGAGTTGAGGAGGTAGTACCCGATGCCTAATAGGATTAGAATCAGTGGAACGGAATTGAAGATGTCGAAGAAGTTTTGCCACGCTTCGGTGAAGTAGACGGAATCCCAGAGTTCACGTTGTGGGGTTTTCAGGATGATGCTTTCGATGATGAAGAAGATGAAGATGGGGAGGTCGGGTAGGACGGCACCGATGAAGGCGTAGCGATGGAGATAGGGTTTGTCTCGTTTTGAGAGGAGCGATATGTTGAGGATGACGTGTGATTGGGTTGTCATTGTTACTGGCTGTCAGCCGTCAGCCGTCGGCAAGAAATGTTATAAGGATAAGACTTGGAGCAATTTAGCACGCGTTGCGAGATTTTATGATTTTTAACCCCCTAAATCCCCCTTATCAGGGGGACTTTAAGAGGAAGTGCGTAAGCCCTGAAGAATTAACTGATTGCTGAAGGCTGATAGCCGATAGCCATTCTTGCTGATAGCCGATAGCCAATTTAGAGATGCCAGATTTCGCTTGTGAATTCGGGGAATAGGCAGTCGAGTAGGATTGCTGCGGTGTCGTTTGTCCAGCAATCGACGAAATTTGATGCCAATTCCGCTGTGCGGCACCGTCCACAGAGGAGCTGCAGAAAGGTTAACTCTGGAAATTGGGCATCGCCTGCTTCGATGTCGTCTGGTGTCCAGTCTGCTATCTCTTTTAGGGTGCCGTGATGGAATTTGAGATGTATCCCGCTCCGGTAGAAATTGATTTTGAGCTCGCCAGTGTATCCCTCCGCGACGGTGCCGATGAGGTGTTTTTCGAGTGCCGGCTGGATATGCTGTAGAAACGCGACTAAATCCGGCACGCGGATATACCATGCGTACGGCGGTTCTTTACGGACAGCATCTTTAGGGAAGACGTTATGGACGGGATGCTCACGTCCCAATATGAACTGAACCCCTGTCGTTTCTCGATTGTTGATTTCAGGTGCTATTGGCGTTGCCTCCGCTTTTTTCCATAGTGCTCGTAATAGTGAACGGATCAGGTGCAGATACCCAACTCCCGGTTTCAGTTCCATTCGCATGACGAGCAAATTAGTGCCGGGAGCACCGGACTCGCAAAACCCTTCGATACACCACTGAAGATGTTGTACGTATCCGAGTTGCGTCCCTTCCAAGTCTTCGATGATGCGCCATTCGTGTCGGGCATCACTTCCTGCTGAGCGTCCGTTGAACTCGTATTCCCAGAGTGCGGGTGTCCGTGGGCATGCGAAAACGTGCGATTCAATGGCGTTTGCGTAAAGTTCTTGGATGAAAGTGTTATCCGCATCTGTTCGCGGTCGGAGCCGACAGGTTTCGGTTTCCGCTTTTTTCAGTTTCGGGATGTGCATTTTGTCAATGACCTGTGCTGCCTCCATATCGAGTGCCATCTCGTATCCGAACATTCGGTAATACCACGGGATACCGGTGATTCCGAGCATCAATTCCCCGCGTGCTTCGCTCAACGCATGAATCACGTCAAACTGTTTTCGGACGAGACCTCTTCTGCGGTACGCGGGTTCGGTGGCGACTAATTCGGGTTGCCCGAATTTGAAGGGGATACCGCTATAGGTCCACGTCTGTGAGATGAGGCACGTGGAGGACACAATTTTCCCGGTCTCGGTATCTTCAACGACGGTGAAATCGCTTGCTTTGCAGGTAGGATGGTTTCCTGACATGAGGTCTCGGACACCCGGTCCGATGCTCTCGGCTTCGTGGAGGCGAGCGTTGAATTCGGCGAGTGCGTCTGTGTCGTCTGATGTCGCGAATCGGAGTTTTAGGTTATCGCCTAAATCCATCGGGAGTTGCGATAAGATATTGTTTTTTGACATTGATGTTTCCTGTGGCGTGGGGTCAAGTAGATAAGCGGCATATCAAGATTATATCATGAAGATAGAAAAACGTCAAATATTGGCAGTCAACATCGCGGATATTGTCTGAATGCAGGTCGCATTTGGGCGTGTACGCCGCAAATCGCGGAGCGCGCGGAACACACGGAAGACGCGGAAAATGCTATTGCGATTCGGATCCTGCCTTTTGCAAAAGATAGGTGCGGTCAGAAAAATCTCTTAACTCCGCGTCCTCTGTGTCCTCTGTGAATTCCGCGATTCAGACAAATTAAAAAGTAGGTGGATATTTTAGGGAGTGTTGGTATAATAGTGGGACGTTGTAAACAAAAGACTATAATGAATAGGACTTACGCAAATTTAAGGCATTGGGCGATTTTTTTGATTTTAAACCCCCTAAATCCCCCTTATCAGGGGGACTTGCATAGCAACTGCGTTAGTCGTAATGAGTTCAGATGAAGTTCACGCCGCGTCCCGCGCTCTATTTTCTTATTCCGTATCTACTCGGTATCATTGCTGGAAGATGGTTGTCTGTTCCGCTGCTGTGGCTCTGGCTCTCCGTGCTACTCTGTCTGATGGGTAGTATTGCGACCCGGCAGCGAAGGCAGTATCTCTGCTATGGGTTGCTCCATCTCGCTGTTTTTGCAGGCGGTATGGTACGTCTGGAAACCGCTTCGCATTCGCCTGTCCCGCCGCACTTTTACAACCAACCGATCAGTTTCTCTGGCACGACTACATATCAACCCGAACGCGGGGAGGCGTGGGATGCGTGTTATGCACGCGGCGAACTTCAACTGTTGTCAGATCCGACACAGCAGGTATCGGCAAAGTTTCTCGTCAGGTTTCAAAGTCTGGTGCCGCTCCGCTACGGGAGACAGATAACACTCACGGGTGTCCTGCAGCAACCGCAAGACAAACGGAATCCGGGTGGCTTCGATTATCGTGCTTACCTCGCACGGCAAGATGTTGTCGGGATCATTGATGCGAAAGGTTTTTTACGGGTCGGTGCGCAAGGTGGATTTCCACCCTTGCGATGGATAGAGTCACTCCGTATCCGGACGGAACGGGTTATTGACGACATTTATACTAAAAAAGGTGGGACGGTAGAACCCTCGTTGCATGCGCAGTTGCTGAAAGGTATCTTGCTCGGCAAACGGAGCGATCTTCCGACAGAGACGTTAGACCTCTTCCGAAATAGCGGGACTTTTCACGTGCTCGCTGTCTCCGGCTTACATGTCGGGCTTATTGCGATGTTCTGCTACTTCGGGTTTTCGCTTTTTCGGTTGCCACAAAAGATGCTTTGCTTGCTGACGATCGTCGCTGTGCTGATTTACGCCTGTTTGATCGGTTTCCGTCCTTCCGTTTTCCGGGCATCACTGATGACGATCCTATTTCTTTTCGCAACCCTCATTGACCGGGATGCGGATCTCTTCAATTTGTTGGCATTCGCGGCGTTGGTGTTACTCCTCTTGAACCCTGCGCAGCTATGGGATGTCGGTTTTCAGCTGTCTTTTGTTGCCGTGGCTTCGATTGTCTATTTTGTTCCGAAGATGGAGCAACCCCTGCGTCGGTGGTGGAGTGCTGAAGACGATTCGCCTTCACAGGACAGCGTTCCCGTTCTGACCAAATTCAAGAATGCTGCAGTAAAATGGCTCGTGTTGTCTTATCTTGTAACACTCGCAGCACAAATCGGGACAACGCCTTTGATTGCTTACCACTTTTTCCGCACATATCCGCTCGGTATTCTGGCGGGTCCGTTCGCTGTTGGACTGGTGTCGCTGATCGTTGCTGTAGGGATGGTATCGGTCTGTATCGGTTTTATTTGGCTTTGGCTGCCACTTGCGAAGCTGCTGGCGTTCTTCAATCACACTATTATCTCTATTTTCTTGGGACTGATCGGTATGTTTGGGCAGACGTGGGGTGTCGTGAAGTTAACGCCACCGACGCTGGGTGTCTTTGTCTTTTATGTCGCCTGTTTTTTAGGTATCGCGCATCGGCGATATGTCTATAAGCATTGGAAAATCTCAAGCCTCATTGGATTGTCCATTGTTGCTATCTGGGTCTGGAGTGCGGCGTTCCAAGAAAAGGGGCGGCTGTTAGAAGTGGTCACGCTCGATGTTGGGCAAGGGGACGCAACATTCATCAGGTTTCCTGACAATCGCACCATGTTAATTGATGGGGGTGTCCAGCGGAAATATTATGATCAAAAGAAACGGAGATGGGTTGACTATGATGTTGGGAAACGCGTGATTGAACCGTACTTCGACTTCCACGGGATTCGGAAAATTGATATGGTGGTACTAACGCACCCGGACATCGACCACGGGGGTGGACTTGGGTATATTTTAGAGAATTTTGCGGTTGGACGTGTCATCGGTATCTCAGAGATGCCACTCGATTCACAGACGCATCGGCAATTGCACGCCGTTGTTGAGGCAAACGACATCCCTTATTCGTTTCCATACGCCGGAAAAATAGACCTTACACCGACAGCCACGCTAAACTTGTTGCATCCGATTGATGCGGCATCGACCGACTTGATGGACCAAGATAAGAACGACGATTCGCTTGTGATTAAGCTCACGTATCGTGAGGTAGACATCTTGTTCACAGGTGACATCGGTAAGCGCGCGGAATCGCGGCTTATTGCGTCTGGTCAGGATCTCCGATCAGAGGTTCTGAAGGTGCCGCATCACGGGAGTCGCACGTCCAGCAGCGCGCCGTTTCTTGATGCGGTTCAACCACGTTATGCGATCTTCTCACTCGGTCAGAGCAGCCGTTATCAATTCCCGCATTTAGATGTGGTTGCGCGGTATCGTGCGCGTGGGTGCGTACAGGTCCGAACCGATCAACTCGGTGCGATTACGCTTCGGACCGATGGAAAGCGGTGTTGGATAGAGGGGTTGAAAGAAGTTCATAAAGTCTGGTAAAGTCTCGTAAAGTGTTCTAAAGTTGAGAAATCTGTAAAGTTGATAGCTGCACAACTTTAGAGCACTTTAGAACGCTTTGAAACTCAGTTATAGTAAATCCTGTAATTAGTTA
>JAAXHI010000118.1 GCA_012270875.1 Candidatus Poribacteria bacterium
TAGCGGTTCGTCCAGCGGTGCGTGTTAGGCAATGTATGCCCTCGGTATGACGGATGCGGTCGTGTCTTTTCATTCGGCATGACGATTTTCATCTCGTCGTTGTGGTGGAGTAACGGCTTGTCTCCTTCCTGCCCGCGATGCTGGAAAGCGGCATCGAAACAGTCTTGGAACCGAGTATTGAATAGGTGCGGGGTGTCACATATTAGCTGCGTTGCATATCCCTGCTCGCTGAGGAGTCTCGCGACGGCACTCCGTCCACTCTGATTGATTGGCTGCCACGGGTAGTGGGGCCACCCGACTGATGCAGTCATAATATCGGTGCGGTGTGGAACAGTGGGGAAACTGCTCATATAGAATTTGTCGATAGCCGTTGCGCGCTCCTCCTCAAATTTATCGAGCATCGGCGTGCGAATAGGTCGTCTCGCGCGTTCCCCTAAATTGTCGTATCGGAAAGTATCTGTAATCAGCAAAACGATGTTTTTCATATTTTATAATTCGCCTCCTTTAGATTGCGCGTTACGCAACCATCCGTTTCTAATCCCTACCCTGCAGCGGTAAAGATGCCTAAGTTTTTATAAAATCGTTCCTTAAACCTCTTGGCGCGTCGTTCTTAGCAGGAACACTGTAACCAACAGCAACGGTACAATGACCGCTGCGGAGATAACAATAGATACCTGTGCGCCGATAAGGCACGGGAAAAAGAGAATAGACCCGACCATCGAACCCTTCAACGCTAAATAGCCGTTTTTCTCGTTCGGTTGCAAGTAGAGTGAGATACGGGTGCCGACAGTCGCAATGATGCCTAAGATCACCCAAATAACATAAGACCTCTGAATATCTGGTTCCAGCCAGTATGGCAAAAGTGCGATCGCGAAAGCGAGTACCGTTGCAATAGCGGACACCCAGAGTGCCGGACGAATACCAATTTGGATCGGTGTCGTTAGGATTCCGAGCTGCCTGTCGCGTGAAAGGTCCTTGAAGGTCGTCGTAATATGTGTGCCTAAGTCGTAAAGCGTTGTCGCCGCAAAGACGTACCACACCAACCGCGGTACAGTCCCGCTAACGACCAATGCGCCGAAAATGCTCAGGAGTCCAATCCCCAAAGGCAGTGTGAGACTCCCTAAGATACCTTTCGCTTTGAAAATGGCGTTATAGAGATGCGAAATCGCTACCAATCCCATCACCAGAAAACCGGTTTGGATATTCAGCAAAAAACCGCCGATGACACACAGCCCATAGATAATGCTTGCGGGGACAATCGCGTGTCTCGGTGTCAGTCGTTGTGAGGGAAGTGGACGCTCAGGGTTCGTCTGTTTGTCGGTTTCATGGTGGAAGTAGTCGTTTTTTATCATTCCGGCGAAGTAACCGAAAGTCGCAATTACCAGTGCCACCGCAACGCGCCATGTAAAATGTCCCTGACTCGCGATGAGTGCGCCGGGAAGTGTCGCCACAATCGGTATCGCAAAGAGCGGGTAACGGATGAGTTCAAGATAGGCTTTGAAGCGGCTCATATATCAATTTCCTATAGGATCGGAAGAAACCCCCTAAATCCCCCTTATCAGGGGGACTTGTAATATACTTTGGAAGAAACCTCCTTATCAGGGGACTTACAATATACTTCGGCAGAAACCCCCTAAATCCCCTTATCAGGGGGACTTGCAAGTAGGCTTAGAAGTTTTCTCGTGGCACACCTGCCTCTGCTACCGGAGAATTTCTCGGTTCAAACGCTTCCTCTACACCGTAAAACTGCTCGCCCTGTGTCCCGATGCCGAGTTCTATTATGTTAGGTCCGACCTGTTTATTCCCTTGAATGAAATTGTCTCGGAGTCTCCCGCCGTCGTAGACCGCCCAACCGATGTTCATTGTTATATTGTTGGAAACGATCTCTGGGGAGGCAGTAGAATAGCAGCCAATGGCGTTCTCATAATTGGCGCGAAGCACGTTATACTGAATACGGGGACGAGAATCGTCTTCGCAAGTAATTCCGTAATTGTTAGCCGTGAATTCGTTGTATTCGACATCTGGTGATGCGCTGCCTTGAAATTTTGAACCGATGCCGTTCCTATTAAACTCGTTATTCGTAATCGTCGGACTGGTGTTTTCGCAAAGTACACCCGTATTGTTCTCGCTAATAAGACATCTCTCGATTTGGACTGCATCCGTTTGTGCCTTGATACCGATAGTCCCGTGTTGGATGCGGCAATATGTTAGACGGCTATTCGGACTTGTGGCTTCGATCTGAATTCCTGCCCAATCGCCTGCTTTCGGCGGATCTGCTGTTACGGTCTTCTCAATTCCGGTATCGGTACGTCCTTGTATGCCCAGGGTAGCAGGACCTGTTCCAAATGCGGTGGCAGTTGTTTCCACTGCCGGTTTTTGTTCACGTTCCCGTTGTTTTCCTAAAGAACCGAAAACTATCATTCGGTCTGGTGATCCTTCAGCATAGAGTTCACCCCGTACGATAAGCCCGCTCGGTGTATCCAGAGGCTCGAAACCGACGATCGTTCCCGAACGGATCGTCAGGGTGACACCTTCCGGCACGATGACGGGTCCGGTAATATAGATGCGTCCGTCCCAGACCTCATTCTCGGTCAGTTCACCGGACTTCTCTATAATCTCGAAACTACCACCCTCTATATTGAAATTGAACTTCTCACCTTGGCACCCGCAACAGAATCCGGTTAGAACACAGATGAGGCAAATTAAAGCGTTATAAGGCGTAATTTTCTGAAGTTGTTGTCTGATAATCGTTATTTTCATGTCATATTTTTACCATAGATATGGATTCCCGTCAAGTATGAAAGAAAGCCAAGCCATTCAGTTTTTCCACAATTTAGATTTTCCAATCGTGGATTCTTTCTTGTAGAAACGATTTCTCGGTCGTGACGTTTACGAACTGCTGACGGCTTCTGGAAAAAAAGTTTGACATCGGCGGTTAAATTTGCTATAATTGTATAATTAGGGATTAATGTGTTTTTACGCAATGTTACGCCTCTCGGCACACTACTTTTAGATAAAGGACGCAGCGACAATGTTTGAAAGTTTGAGCGATAGGTTACAAAGCACTTTCAAAAAACTCAAAGGGCAAGGGAAACTGACAGAGAATAATATCTCTGAGACCTTGCGTGAGGTACGTCGCGCTTTTCTGGAGGCAGATGTTAACTATAAAGTCACGCGTGAGTTTATAGAGCAGATTAAAGTGCGTGCCTTGGGTCAAGAGGTGCTTGGGAGTCTCACGCCTGAACTACAGATCGCCCGAATTATTGGCGAAGAACTGACCCAATTGATGGGCGATACGGCTGAGAAGATCCAGATCGCATCGAGCGGTCCTACGGTAGTGATGCTCGCCGGTTTGCAAGGCGCGGGTAAAACGACCGTGGCTGCGAAATTAGCACTCAGATTTCATAAAGAGGGACGGAAACCGCTTCTCGTTGCCGCTGATGTATATCGTCCCGCCGCCATTAAGCAGCTACAGGTGCTCGGTGAGCAGACGGAAACGCCTGTGTTCTCAATGGGAACAGAAGTCTCTCCAGTTGAAATCGCGGAAGCATCTGTCAAGGAAGCTTTGGCACACGGACATAACTGTGTTATTATCGACACAGCGGGACGTTTGCACGTTGATGATGAACTGATGGGTGAACTTCGGCAGATTAAAGACAGCGTCAATCCTTCCGAAATTCTCCTCATTGTTGATGCAATGACGGGACAAGATGCGGTAAATGTTGCTGAGAATTTCAACAACGACCTCGATATTGATGGCGTTATTCTCACGAAAATGGATGGAGACGCTCGCGGCGGCGCAGCACTTTCGATCCGACATATCACGCAGAAACCGATTAAGTTTATCGGGGTCGGTGAAAAGATTGAGGCGGCGTCACTGGAGGAATTCCATCCAGAGCGGATGTCTTCGCGCATTCTCGGACAAGGTGATTTCCAAACCTTGATTGAAAAAGCAGAAGACCTCTTTAGCGAAGATCAGGCAAAGGAACTTGAACGTAAAATCACAGAAAATAAAGGATTAGATTTTAACGATTTTCTGACACAGTTAGAGCAGCTAAAAAATATGGGGCCTTTGGATCAGTTAATGGATCTGATGCCCTTTAAAAATCAGCTGCCGGTTAAAAATCTTACACCCGATGAGAGCCATTTGCAAACCGCAAAGGCAATCATCCAGTCAATGACGCTTGAGGAACGAAAGAACCCTCGATTGTTAGATAGAAGTCGAAAACTTCGTATTTCCAAAGGCAGCGGTACAACCGTCAATCAGATCAACATGCTTGATTCGCAACTCAAGATGATGAATCGCATGTTAAATCAGCAGACGGCAATGGGAATGCCGCAGATGGGACAGAAAATAGGTGGGCTTCCGCGTCCAAAACGGAAGGCATCAAGAAAGCCTCGAAAACGAAGACGCCGCAAATAACGACAGGTGAACCCTTAAGGCGGTCGCTTGCTACGGAAGCGGTATAGATACCACGAGGAGGTATTTTTTGGCAGTTAGAATTAGATTACAACGACACGGTAGGAAGAAACGTCCTTTTTATCGGCTCGTCGCGGCTGACGCACGTGCTTCGAGAGATGGCGTGTTTTTAGAACGCCTCGGCCATTACGATCCGTTAACCGATCCAGCAGATGTTTTCATCGACGAAGAGAAAGCCTTGAAATGGTTACGACGGGGCGCGCAGCCTTCTGATACGGCAAAACGTTTACTCTCCAAAAGCGGGATTTTGATGAAATTTGAATACGAAAAATTGGGGAAACCGATGCCAGAGGACGAAACCGCCGAGACAGCCGAAGCGGAAGTCCAAGAGGCGGATGACACTGAACCTACTGAAACGCAAGAGACAGAATCTGAAACCGGAACCCTGCTTACTGAAGAAACATCCGACGCATCCGCCGAGGAAGAAGAATAATACCTGTTTTGACAGGTTCCCAAAAACGCTGGCGGTCGGCGCATCTACTGAAATCCAAAAGTGAACTATGTTCAAAGATTTGATCGAATACATCGTAAAGTCTCTCGTTGATTACCCTGATGAGGTGGTAGTCCATGAAATAACCGGCGAAACGGTGGTTATTATTGAGTTAACTGTCACAGAGGCGGATTTAGGGAAAATCATCGGTAGATACGGACGGACGCTGAAAGCCATTAGGAGTATCCTCTATACCGCCGGATTGCGAACAAATAAAAAGGTGATTCTTGAACTGATTGACGAACCCAGAACAGACGAGACGTAAGAACTTTGTTGACTTGTTAAAGTCAGGCGCACAAGTGCTAAAGATTCAGGTTACCAGCCTATGCTAAAATGAAAATTGATGTTCTCGCACTGTTTCCAGAGATAATCGCTCCGGCTTTAAATACCGGAATTCTCAAACGCGTTCAAGACGCTGCTAAACTCACCGTCAATCTTCATAATCTGCGCGATTGGGCAACCGATAAACATAAATCTGTTGATGACTCCCCTTATGGTGGCGGCGCGGGGATGATCTTTAAACCCGAGCCTATTTTTGCAGCGGTCGCAGCGTTGAATCCAACGGAAACCGCGCATACTATCTATCTAACACCTCAAGGGATACCGCTAACGCAGGGACTCGCGGAATGGCTTTCATTGGAAACGCATCTTATCCTTTTGTGTGGACGGTACAAAGGCGTTGATGAACGGGTACGCGACAGATTGATAACAACTGAGATTTCCATCGGCGACTACGTCTTAAGCGGTGGTGAAATCGCAGCACTTGTTTTGATTGATGCAGTGGGTCGGGTCCTGCCGGGTGCACTTGGTGATTATGAATCGGCGCACGTCGATTCGTTCAGCCACGATTTGCTTGACCATCCGCATTATACACGCCCTGCTGAATTCGCTGGAATGTCTGTGCCTGAAGTCCTTTTGAGTGGACATCATGAGAATATTGAGAAATGGCGGTATGCTGAGGCACTCAAACGCACGGCGAAACACCGACCCGATCTGCTCCAGCAACTGGAACTCAGTGAGGAAGACATCGCAATTCTTAAAGCGGCAGGATTGATGGCGTAAATCAAATACCTCTTGTAGGAGAGAACCCCGATTCCCGATAAGGGATCTTAAAATCAACATCATACCGTAGCGAACTTGATATTATCTAAGAAGGAGGAATAATTATGAACCTGATTGAATCTTTTGAGAATCAGTACATGAAGAGCGATATCCCTAAGTTTGGTCCTGGGGATGTCGTCAAGGTAAATACGCGTATCCGAGAAGGACAGAAGGAACGGATTCAGGCATACGAGGGAACCGTCATTCGTCGCGCACACGGTGGACTCAAAGAAACCTTTACGGTCCGGCGCGTCGCATTCGGAGCGGGCAGTGAAAGGACATTCCCGCTGCATTCTCCGAATATTGAAAGCATTCAGGTCGTCCGATATGGCGCGGTCCGACGGGCAAAGTTGTACTACTTGCGTGATCGTACCGGAAGAGGCGCACGCGTTAGAGAACGCAGAGATTAACCGGACGCAAATGGACGCTTTTGAGCGTGCTTGCCAAGAAAACGGCTACAAACAGATTGCAGGCATTGACGAGGCAGGTCGAGGCGCATTGGCTGGTCCCGTCATTGCTGCTGCAGTCATCTTACCGATCAATTGCGGCATCAAAGGCTTGCAGGATTCAAAGCAATTAACACCGAAGCAACGCGAGCGTTTGCACGATGAAATTTACAAGGTCGCCGTGTCTGTCGGGATCGGCTCCGTGGACAATCGTGTTGTTGACCGTTTGAACGTGCTTGAAGCGACCTTACTAGCGATGCAAGAAGCAATTGAAGAACTTACACCCCAGCCTGATTATCTCCTCATTGACGGCATAAATTTCCCTGCCATAGATATCCAAGGTGAAGCAATTAAGAAAGGCGATAGCCGAAGTTATTCTATTGCGGCCGCCTCCATTATTGCGAAGACTACCCGCGATAGACGCATGATTGCGTTAGATCGCGCCTATCCGCATTACGGGTTTCGTCAACACAAAGGGTATCCAACAGCCAAACATCGGCATGCGATCGCTCAGTTTGGGGCATCCGATGTGCATCGACATACCTTTAAACTCTTAGCAGATGATTAAAATCGCGCAGATATAGCCAGTGTTTTGACACACAGGACTTGCAAAGGAAGCGCACAATGGATCGTTCACGCTTGAACATCGCAAAAACGGGTGAGTCGTTGGCGGTCGCGCATCTCAAAGCGCGCGGGTATGAAATTCTCGAACAGAATTACCGGGCAGTACGCGGTGAAATTGATCTTGTGGCGCAGGATGGCGATTGTATCGTTTTTGTGGAAGTTAAAACGCGACGTAGCCTCAAATTCGGGCTGCCGCAAGCAGCCGTAACGGCACAGAAACAGCGACAGATTTCCAAAGTGGCTTTGGCATATCTACAAACGCATAACCTATTTGACGCGCCTTGCCGTTTTGATGTTATCGCAATCCACTTGTCGCCGCAGCTTGAAGTGTTAAAACTCGAACAGATTGAGAATGCGTTTGAATTCCAAGCCTAAAGCGGATTCTAAATCGCGTCCTACGACTTTCAATGCTTAGAGATCAGGGAACCGTAAAATCCGTTTCGCATTTCCGCCCATAATGTCTGCCAGTTCCGCTTCAGATAAATTGGGGAGTAATTCTTCTATAACTGTGGTAAGTTTACCATACCCCGGTTCTTCCAATATCCACGGAAAATCTGTTGCCCACATTAATCGTTTCGCGCCAAAGCCGCTCAAAAGGCCGTGGTGCCATCCTGCCAAATCTTTATACGGGAATTCTTCCTTACTAAAGGCGTACTGACCGGAGAGATGCACATTAACGTTTTCAAAGCGTGCGAGCCGATAGGTGGTGTGCATAAAAAGGTTGTAACCTGTTACCTGAACCTGAGGTCTCCCGAATTCGTCCCAACTGAATTTACCTGCTCCTGGGGACACAGCGAGATGATTCAGCACAATCCGCACCTGCGGAAATTCCTGTACCAGGTATGGCAGAAGGTGTGCATTGATGGCGTTCGGATAGAGCCACAAGACATAATCGCGTTCGGCAGCGCACTCCCAGATCGGATACGCCGCGAACTCGCGGACATCCATCTTCGCAAAAATATCACGCGGTCCCCCAAATGTAGAAAATCGGAATCCGATAATCCCGGTGTTATCAGTCAGCTCCGCCATGTGGTCAGCAGGGTTCGGATGTCCCTCTGGTACCAATCCAATTCCCAAAAATCGGTTTGGATACGCTTCAAGGCATTGCAGTAGGTAACGATGGTTTTCTATACTCGCACCCGCCATCTGGACAAGGACTGCCTGATCAATCTGGTGTTTTTCCATTTCACCTAACAACTTTTCAGCAGACTCTTCCCGTTCTGCGGGCCAAACGTCTGATGTCTCCCTCGGAAACTCAGCGGAGGCTTTTGTGAATACGTGCAGATGCGCATCAATGCGTGGCATTATGATCCCCTTCCTTTGATTAGCCGTCCAAACTAAACAATTTACGACGTTCTGGTGTCTGACAATACGCTGAGATGGAAGCATACTGTTCTGGTCCAATGCGTCCGGGTGTTCGTTTCTCGTAAATAAGGATGATCGATTTACGCGGTGTATCGGAATGATTGTCCATCGAAACGTGCCATCCACACGAATTGAACATAATCGCTGTGCCGGCTTTACCCGGGAAAGTCTTATGTCCGGTCATACTCTCTTGCCGCATCGGACGCGTGTACGGACCGGAACCCCGTTTATGGCTACCCGGCACAAAGCCAAATTCGCCACCTCCCTGTTCGACATCATTGACGTAGATTTGGACTTTGATGTGGAGTGGATTGTCATATCCCACATCAGGATGCCATCCGGTATAACTCACGGGCCACGGTGCCACCGTCCGAACCTGTGGTCCCAATAGAATCAGGTCGTGATCGGTGAACGCCATCAGCGCGCCGTAGTAACTTGGATAGTCGATAATATCAATGAAAATCGGATCTTTTTCAAGTGGGTTTGGGATGTCATAGAAGGTTGCGACGGATTCCCCGGCTTCGACTCTATCCAGCCATTCTTCTTTGCATGCGTCTGCCCAATAGTCGAAAGCGGTTTGGAGTCGCTTAAGATCTTCCCCTTGAATCGCGTTTTCAAAGACGAGATACCCTTCTTCTTCCCATTGTGCTGTTTGTTCGGGTGTCGGTAGAATCATGATTTTCTCCTCTTGATATGTAATCGCACAAACGACTACGCATCACACGTTTGTGCGAAATTAAAAGACTCTGCCCCTACCTGCAATTTGCCAAGTTACTTCAACTGTATCGCCTCGGATACCTACCAATTCATCGTGGAGGTTGCTCGTCATTCCCTGATGCAGCGGGATAACCGATAGCTGCTCCCCTACCTTAAATCGGTGTGAACATTCACTAACATCGACATGTCCGTGTTCGACCGACATACCGTAAATCTTCGCGTCTGGATGCTCAATGATATGTCCATAAGGCGTTGGTGGGTAACTGGCGAAAGTCTTCATCCCACCATCAATAATAATCCGATCAGGCGTTGGTGTGCTGACGACGGTTACGATGACGCGTAGCACACACCGTTCAGGTGTTAGCATCTCAGAATTGCCGACGCGGGTCATGCCTTCGTAAACGTAGGATCCGCTACGGGTTTCCGTACAGCCGATCTCCTTCGATGCCGCTTCAGAGCCTGTCCCACCGCCACTGATGATGTTCACCGGAATCCCGTCGTTTGAGAGCAGATCAAGCGTCTCTTCGATAAACGGCTTTGCGCTGACGTTGCTCGGATACGTCATGATACCTTGGAAATCAATGCCTTGCATTTTCATAATCTGTTGTGCGAGGTGTTGCGAGGCTTGGGGTGATTGCACGCCGCAGCGTCCACTGCCGGTATCGAGTTCCACGATAACAGGCACAACACAACCGTCAGCAGTTGCTTGTTGAGAGATACCGGTCGCGGTCTCTTCTGAATCGAGTGCGACAATAATCCGCGCGCGTTGGATGTGTGCGGTTAATCGCTTGAGTTTCGGTTTGCCGACGATGTTATACGGGATAAGGATGTTGTCAACACCAGCATCCACCATTACTTCTGCTTCACCTAACTTCTGACAGGTGATACCTTGGGAACCCGCAGCGATTTGCATTTTAGCGATTTCTGGCACCTTATGCGTCTTGGTATGGACACGCAGCGGGATGCCGAGTTGTTGACAGAGCTGTGCCATGCCGTCTATGTTCCGTTCAAGCACGTCCAGATCTGCGGCAAGCGTTGGCGTATCGAGGTCGGTAATGTTCATTAGGTTCCTCGTGATAGAACTACATCAGATAGACTTCTGCGTTTAATATACCTATTGTGCACTTTTCTGTCAAGTTGCTCGTGCTACAATTGCTATGAGATGCTGATGAAGGTCTGAAAGATGGTTTTATGGTGGGTGTTGCCAATCAGCGCGTCTGAATCTCGGATTGTCGCGGATGTCACGAATGACGCGGATTGCACAGTTCTGTTAGGGTAAGTGGCTTCCACCGCCCGTTTGGGACCAGAAATCTTCGGCGACTTGTTGGTGGTTCTGATGCAACCAAAGATGAATTCGCCTTAGAATGCGAGGCAACCCTTTTTGCGGCAAGTTTTCTGCTTCCCAACGTGCCATTTGCCTCCGTAGCGAAACATCAAAGTGTAAGCGTTGTTGTGAACCAATTGGTGTGGTTTCGGATAAACGACTCGCACACGGCGGATGCGGGATGGTCGTCAAGCAGGGAGTAGACAATAAGCATCGCGTCTAATCCACGCGACGCGAATTGATCAGAAGATAAGGTCATCACCACTCACCTCGGACAAGTCTAATGCCGAAGGGTCCCTCATTTTAAGTTTCTCTGCATAAACCTCGTCCCACGTCTGAGCGAGGGATGGACGGATTAGAATGCCATCGTCTGTCTTTTCAAGCACAACACCCGATTCCAATCCTAATTCTTTCACCCAGTCAAGGGGCAATTTGATTTTATACTCCGTCTCCAAGGATAATGTTTTCATGGCATCTACCTCTTCCTACGAATAGTTAAGAAAGTATACCACAACTTGCGTCGGTTATCAACGGTTTTAGTGGGAAATTTCTAATTGACAGGGTTAGCAGTTGGCGTTTTCGTATTATCTGAATCTCGGATTTTCGCGGATTACACGGATGACACAGACTTTAAGAGTGGCTCTGTTCGTAGTAGCGCAATTCATTGCGCCTCTTTCTGAATCGCGCTGCCTGTGAGGCTACAAGATTTTGCGTAAAACATGGATTTGTGGTATACTATTACGGAAAACGAAAGCGAACTTGGAGGAAGGTTGTATGCATACACCACCAGAAAGAAGTTGGGATGGGTCGGTTGTCCGCTACCCGGATCCGGCGATTGAGGTCATAGATTCTCGTTTTGGGAAATATAAGATTGGGAACTCTGTTGTTGAACGTTTGTGGACAGGGTCGCGCTGGGCAGAGGGACCTGTGTGGTTCGGTGATGGCGGGTTTCTGCTCTGGAGCGATATTCCGAATAACCGGATTCTGAAATGGGAGGAATCTAACGGTCAGGTGAGTGTTTATCGCAAGCCGTCAAACTATAGCAATGGACATACCCGCGATCGGCAAGGTAGGCTTGTTAGCTGCGAACACGGGGCACGACGCGTCACACGCACCGAATACGATGGCACGGTTACTGTGCTGATGGATAGTTTTAACGGAAAGCCGCTCAACGCACCGAACGATGTAGCCGTCCACCCGGATGGCGGGATATGGTTTACGGATCCGGGATACGGTATCATGCTCAACTATGAGGGACATATCGCTGAGTTTGAACTGCCGACCTGCGTTTATCGTCTTAACGCTGATACTGGAGAAGCAACGGTTGTGATAGATGCGCTCGAAAAACCGAACGGTATCTGCTTTTCTCCTGATTATGATAAACTCTATGTTGTCGATACGGGTGTTACGCATGCGGAGGGAACACCACGGTATATCTACGTCTATGATGTTATAGATGGTGAGCGAGTCGGTGCGCAAGAGACGTTCTGCGACATGGCTCCCGGTATTGCTGACGGTATCCGGTGCGATGTTGATGGAAATCTGTGGGCAAGTGCGGGTTGGGTTGGCGACGGATACGACGGTGTGCATGTCTTCGCACCCGATGGGACGCTGATCGGTAAAATCCATCTCCCTGAAATCTGTGCAAATCTCTGCTTCGGCGGCGTGAAACGGAACCGACTGTTTATGATGGGTAGTCAATCGCTCTACTCGGTGTATGTTGAAGCGCAGGGGGTGCCGCTGTTTTAATCAGGACTGTTTAGGCACAAACTAACAGTTTATGCTACAAACATATCGCGAGCACAACTCGCTCCTACAATGGTGGGATCGCAATGAATCGCGAGCACAGCTCGCTCCTACATAAGAAGACGTTTGAAAAGGGATGGAGTTGATGAGCACATTAGAACATATCGACTGTCCTATATGTGAAGAGGATAAATCGGAACTGCTTTTTGATAAAGATTCCTTGGCGGTGGTTATCTGTAAGGCGTGCCGGTTGCGATATGTGAATCCACGCGTCAACCGTCAGACGCTTGAGGCGGAATACACCGAGACCTATTATCCTCCAGATAAAGTGGAACGCATCCGTACGGATAGTATGGAGTGGTTGCAGATGAATGAACGGCTCACAGAGTTGGAGGTACAACATCCAAGCAAAGGACGGTTGTTGGATGTGGGCTGCGGTATCGGTACTTTTCTGCATCTATCTCGTGAACACGGGTGGGAACCCCACGGGATTGATCCGTCGAAGAGTGGGAGTGCTTTCGCGCAGCAGAAGTATAAATTGGATGTGCGGTGCGGGGATATTTTTGAGGCGGATTTTCCGTCTGCGTATTTCGACGCGATTGTGCTTTATCATGTGTTAGAGCATATTTCTGAACTGGATCCGTTCCTGAATGAGTTGCGTCGGGTTTTGAAACCCGAAACAGGCACGTTAGTTATTGAAGTGCCGAATGGCGAGAGTCTACAGAGTCGTCTTCAGAAAGCGGATTGGCCCTATGTTCATCCGCACGACCATCTCTACTATTTCTCGGCACATTCTTTGCCGAAGCTGCTTCGGAAACACGGGTTTCAGCGTGTTACGTTGGGTAAGCCGAAGCGTGTCAGTCCAACAATGAACTTCCGTTTTGCGCTGCGTCAAGCGGCGACTGCTGCGTTAGTCCGGTTTCATTTAGGCACGGTGATTCGGGTGTATGCGAGTTAGTACTCTGATGGAAGAAACCCCCTAAATCCCCCTTATCAGGGGGACTTTAAGGAAGAAACCCCAAATCCTGTTATCAGGGGACTTTAAGGATGTTTCTTAAGATGTGGGTTCTTGGTAAGAGAACGTTTGGATGACATCGTTCATGAGGAGCCGCTGCGCAATTGTTTCAAGCACTTCAGCGGTTAGGGTCCCTGTTAGCCAGTATTTATGTCCGGTACGGACGGTGGCGACACCTGTGATGCCTAAATCGTTGATGCCTTTGACGGTGCTATCGCCGACTGCATCGGTAACGCCGGGTTTGAATTGTACTTCGAGCGTCCAATTTTTAGTAGCGTTGTTTTGGGTGGCGAAGGTGTATGTTTGTGTAATCGGATCGGCGAGGAGTTCTGTACCGATTCGGTCAATCGCTTGTGCGTTGAGCGAGCCTTCAATCCAGTAGACTGTAGCGGTACGGACGGAATTGATGCCGCTGATACCGAGGTCGGCGATATCTTCGAGGATACCCTGTCCAACGGTGTCGGGGACTTCGGGTTTATAGGAGACTTCAACTTTCCAATTATCCATAAAATAGAAATTCCTTTGTCTTTATTAACACGCTTTTCTCAATTGTATAAAAAATTGAGATAAAGTCAAATTGAAATTACGTTTTCTTGTCAAAGATGCTATAATGTTAATATAACGCAAGTTGCCACTGACGGACATTATCTAATCGTCTGAATCGCAGAGTGCACAGAGAACACAGAAGACGCGGAAAATACTTCTGCGTCTGCTACATTTCCTTGTGCAAGAGACAGTTAGGTAAGAAAGCCTCTCTTAATTCCGTGTTCTCCGCGATAATCCGCGATTCAGACGGAAAAGAGATTCGCATTACCGAATTAATTTTTTATTCCTCATCAAACCGAACCTACCGGCCTGGGGCAGCAGATCCGATGCGGTTAGAATGCAGATCGCATTAGTATGAAAAATCTGTTGGTAGCAACTTGGGTTAATATACCTATGGACTGTGTAATGATGAAGAAATCCAACAGGAATTGAAGACGGTCACATGCTTAACACAGCAAATAAAGTAGCCGATTTAAAATGGACAGAACACTATGTCATTAAATATATTAGTTTTCGGGGCACATCCCGATGATTGTGATATTAAAGCAGGCGGTGTCGC
>JAAXHI010000308.1 GCA_012270875.1 Candidatus Poribacteria bacterium
GATAAGTTTCAACAATCCCAGAGGGCCATGCCAAGGTAATAGAACCCGATTGATATAATTCAGGACCAAAACCAAATTCGAGTTCTAAACTGTCGCTGCCCAAAAAACCTGTACCGCAGATTAACTCTTGCGTCTGAACGCGGTTACCCAATTTCACTGTTACCCGTGTGCCGATGCCGTCGCGGTTACTCGCTGTACCGATCAACCTAATTTTGATACGTCGATTCTTAGGTTGAACGAACCGATGGTTAGAGTTCGGGAAGCCGGGATCCAGACTATTTTGAAGAAGGGTATTGCCTGTATTGTTGACGATATAGAAATCGACATCGCCGTCGTTATCAAAATCACCAGCGGTTGCGCCGCGTGCGACAGCATCAACAGTGACATTGAGTGCATCCGCCCGGTCAACAAATTGGCCGTTTTGGTTATGATAGAGGCGATTGCGATTGGTTTTCTGCGAACCATCGACATCGCCGTTGACGACGTAGAGGTCGCGCCAACCGTCGTTGTCATAATCCACGAAACTGGCGTACCAGCCTACGCCTTCGTTTGCCACACCGACATCTTCAGCGACATTCGTGAACGTGCCGTCCCCGTTATTTCGCCAGAGGAGATCTGCGTCATAGTTGGTGATGAAAAAGTCGAGGTCCCTGTCGTTATCATAGTCGCCGACGCAGAGTCCCATCGCGCCTGTCGGTTTTCCGTTGATTTCGGTCACGATGCCGGATGATTCTGAGACATCCGCAAAGGTGCCATCGCCTCGGTTGCGATAAAGTTTGTCTGGTCCGTGATCGTTTGCAACGAAAAGGTCTGCCCAAGTATCGCCGTCGTAATCAAAGAAGATTGCGCCCCAAGCGATGCCGTCATCGTCAACACCAGCGATACCTGTAACTTCTTCAAAGGTGCCGTCGCCACGGTTCCGGTAGAGGACGTTGGTTTTTGGTGCGGGATTTGGGTTTAAAAGGGAAGGCGCACGTCCCCAATTGGCGATGTAGATGTCGAGCCATCCATCGTGGTCGTAATCAGCGATAACGGGACCGGTGCCGTGTTTTTCATCAGCGACCCCAGCGTGCGTGCTTACGTCTGTGAAGGTGCTATCTCCGTTGTTCTCAAAGAGGAAGTTCGGTCCGGCACAGGTTACATAGAGGTCGCGCAACCCAACGTTGTTATAGTCAAACCAGACACAGCCGCGTCCGTTTGGTGTATTTGCGATCCCCGCCTTGGCTGCTACGTCTGTGAATGTCCCGTCGCCGTTATTACGGTAAAGTGCATTCGGTAAACCGCCATCGCCGACGACGAAAATATCCATCCAGCAGCCATCGTTATCGTAATCAACGGCGGCAGCACCGGGACCCCACCAGGCCCCGGATTCCGGATCAGCGGGTGTTTCACGCTGATAGACGTTTGCGGTGAGACTGACATCCTTGAAGGTGGGTGCTGCGAGTGCGGAGCCACCGAAAAACATTAAAAAAAGAATCAGATAATACCGCATAATTTGCGTTCATCCTTCAATATTGGGATTTAACTGCTGCCCAAGTTGTTGTGGCTTTTCCGCCGGGTTCAACTGGGAAGGGGTTCAGGTTGTCTCTGAAGTATTCGTATTCGACCTCCAAGTTCCCTGCACCTGCTGCGACACCGGCATAAATTCCGAGCCATAACGGTGGCGTGAGTTCAAAGTCGCCTTCTCCAATATCCATCCAATCCTTATCCTCCGCTGCTTTATACCAAGCAGTGTATGTATCGCCGTCTTTTTTCAGTCGGAGTGCCATTTCGATGTCCCCCCAATCCCCAAACCTCCATTGGATATCAGGCGGTCCCATTCCGGCTTGCTTGGTTTGATACTGGATGTGACCTTTCGCCCCTGCATCTCGCGACCAAAATTTGATGGTTACCCAATTATCATCCGATGGGCTTTTCACGACCAGCCCATTAACGCCAGAACTGGTATCCCATTTGGCGAAAAATCGGGTTTCGACATCAAACATATCCGTATCGGTTTCCTGATACAGGAAATGCGACATATCATTTGCCCAGAGATTTCGGTTAGGTTGGCTGTCAATATAGAGATAATTTTCACGGGTCTTGCCGACATCCCATTTCGGGGGTTCGTTCTGCCATTCCCAATTAGGATTCTTCAAGTTGTCACCTTCAAACGGGTCCCCGAACGAATCCGCTGCGTTTGCGATGCCTACAAAGAGGAGCATGGATAGACATATACTTGTACTATACTTGATAATTCTTCCAAATTTTGTCAGCGTTTGCCAGCCAAAATTTGTTGTTAAAAGTCGTGTTTTCATAAGTTATTTTTTTTACCTCCTCTTCTAATTTTACTAAAGTTTGGACAATATTA